>JBILST010000141.1:0-5951 GCA_044371865.1 Flavobacterium sp. | reverse complement strand
TATTTCTATGTGAGAATATGTTTCTTTGAACTATTTAGACACATTTGTTCTCTCATTCTATTTCACTTTAAACTTGTAAAATTATTGACTTTAAATATTAAAATCTATAACTTAGCAAACATAGGAGTTACATAGTTTTTAACACTGAGTTGCACGGAGTTTATTTTTAAGAGGATTGCGTTGAGAGAGTTACATAGAGGCGTTGCACTTGAATTGGCAGGCGGATGTTACTGATTTGCTTGCGCAAAACGCTGGTTGTGGCGGATTTTTTAACCACATAGGGGCATAGTTTTTAACACAGAGTTGCACAGAGTTGCACGGAGTTTTTTTGTGGAGGATTGCGTTGAGAGAGTTGCACAGAGTCCGATATTTCGGATGTTGGACTTTTTATAGAAAACATTGATTTTAAGCTGTTAAGTTTCTTTTGAATGTTAAATACTGATTTCAAGATAAAAAAAACGTTGCCATTTGATTTGGCAACGTTTTTTTATTTTCTAAAAGGTTCTAGCTCTTCCATGGGAATTCGGGTGTATTCTGCGAATTCTTTGAAAGTAATCATGTGATGCTTTTCCTCTTTGTCGAAATACGACTTAATGTCGTCCATTATGAGACGAGCGTTTCTTTGGGTACATCCTTTAATTAATGCTATATCCTTTGTAGTGATACAGATTCTGTATGGCATGTTTTTCATTTACTGCTTTAAAGTTTTGTATCGTGATTTGATTTTACATATTTTCAAAAATAATAATTAACTAATTGAATGCAAAAACAAATTATCAACAACTAACGGCTCTATTTTCTTTTGCGATGTTTTGTATTTGCTTGTTTTTCATTGCTTTGTATTTATTGGTTTAACGATGGATTCAAATTTAAAATGTTTGCATATGCTCCTGAGGTAATTCAACAGTTTTTTAGAATTGTTGAAAAGTCTGTTTTTGTTTTTTTGGTCTTTTTTGGTTAGTACATTAGGTTTTCTTTGATTTTATGCTTTTTGCATACACTATCCATACACTATCTATACTTTATCTATGGAGTATCTATATAGTAAGTGTGTTGGAATTTTTGGGAGTGAAATTCAAAAAAAGTAATTCTATAGTTCTCGATACATTTTGTAGTTATAAATCTTTGGATTTACAACTACAAAACACTCCTTTAGATTTGTTTTATTAAATTTAGGTGAATTTAGAAAAGAGAAAAGTGTTTAAGTAAACTAACAATCACTCTGAGTAAAACTCATACTTCGATATAGACTTAAACACTTTAATCATCAAAATCTCAGATAGAAATTAGGGAGTGAAGCCCATTATCAAGGAGTTGAGTTACTGATGAATATTCTCTAATCATTTAACGTCTTAAAAACAAAATTATGAAAAACATTTTTATTGGAATTGATGTTAGTAATAAAACATTAGACATTTGTATTAAGGAAGGCAACAATAGTTCTTTTTGTACTATTGAAAATAGTATCCCAAGTTGTAAAAAATTCTTTAATGCATTTAAGAATAGAGCTAGTTTTGCTTATGTAGCAATGGAAAATACGGGTAGGTATAATTATAATTTATATGAAGCTTTAGAGCAGTATTCTTTTTTGGTTTATGTTATCAATCCTATTCATATGAAAAAAAGTTTAGGATTAGTAAGAGGTAAAAACGATCGGATTGATGCTGAGAGAATTGTATATTTCGTTGAGAAAAATCATATGGACTTACCTCAATGGCAACCTAATACACTAGCTATTAAAAAACTAAAAGTCTTGCAAAGTGAAAGAAAACATAGAATCAAAATCAAATCTGGCTTATTAAAACAACAATGCGATTACAAATTAATGAAGTCTATAAAGATGGATAAAGAGCTTCTTAAACTAAATCAAAGTTTGCTATCAAATATTGATAAACAGCTGAAAATTATTGAATATAAAATTGAATTAATTATACAAGAAGACCAAAAATTACAAGACCAATCTAATAGATTACAGACCATTCCAGGAGTTGGAAAAGTATTAACTTGGATGATGATTACCAAAACTCAAGGTTTTTCTACAATTAATAGTCCTAGAAAAATGGCTTGTTATGCTGGAGTAGTTCCGTTTGATCATCAATCAGGAACATCACTTCGATTTAAACCTAAAGTGTCAATTTTTGCAGATAAAGAGTTAAAAAAGGTTCTTCATTTAGCAGCAATGAGTGCAATACGATTAGATAATGAACTGAGAGTATATTATCTAAGAAAAGTAGAAGAAGGCAAAAATAAAATGAGTATTTTGAATGCTGTTAGGAATAAAATAATTCATAGAATTTTTGCCTTAATAAATAATGAAACAATTTATCAAAAAGATTTTGTTATGTCATAGAAATCGAAGTGACGAAGGTGGAATAGTGTCTTTTTCGGAAATAAGTGACATTTTTTACTTTTTTTGACGTATTTAGTACATGTGGGAAAGAGTTCTTAAGTCTTGTCAATAAAGGAAATGTTGAAAAACGGGTATTGATTTATGTTTTAGTTTTGGCCATTATAAATTTTTAATTTTTTTTATTATGGCTCGATTAAATGGGTTGATTAAGTTTGAAGGTACGTTAGATAACTTGACCTTCTACAAAAGTGCAGATGGGCACTTTGTGCGCACCAAAGGTGGTGTTAGCAAAAACAGAATTATGAACGATCCATCGTTTGTGAGAACTCGTGAGAATGGGATGGAATTTGGCAATATTGCCGGTTCTGGAAAGTTATTACGTAATTCTTTGGGGACGCTGGTTTTTCGAGCGAAAGACAGTAAACTGACGAGTAGGCTTGTGAAGGTTATGGGGCAAATTAAGAATTTGGACTCAGTAAGTGAGAGAGGGAAGCGAAATGTTTCTGTAGGGTTGACGGATGCATCTGCTAAGTTGCTTTTAAAGGGGTTTGACTTTAATGCTAGAGCCACTTTAGGCAGTGTGTTGAATACTAGTTATAGTGTTGATACAGGAACAGGAGAGGTTACCCTTTCTTCGTTTAATCCTATGGAGCAATTACGCGCTGCTGAAGGTGCTACTCACTTTAGTTTGCAGGTAGGTTATTTGAACTTGGATTTTGAAACTGGAGAATCGGATTTGACTTTGAGTCCTGAATCTGTTTTTCCTTTGGTTCAAGGGGTAATTTCTCCTGTGTTAACGCCTAGTGGTGTTCCTGCAGGTAGTGGTGTGGGAATGCATGTGTTGCTTATTGAATTTTTTCAGGAAGTGAATGGGGTTCAATACATGTTGAACAATGGTGCTTACAATGTGCTTAATTTGCTTGAGGTTCAGTAGTCAGTGTTCAGTGTTCAGTATTCAGTGTTCAGTGATTTGAGTTTATTGATTTAATTAGGGATTTTAGTGTTCAATAATTGCCCTATTGGAAACGCTCTGCCAGAAATGGTGGGGCGTTTTTTGGGTAAAGGGTAAAGGGTGATGGGGAAACTATTTTATTTTGTTGGCTGTTGAAGTTTTACGCGTTTTTGTTTTTTAACACTCTTTGTACGGATTTCCGTAACGTTTTCTCAGCCCCTTTGTTTACTTTAGCTCCGAAAGTTCCTACGTATTTTTACCTGGTTTGAAAATCAGGTATTTTTACGGGTTGTAAATACCCTTTTTTTTTGCTATGTTTGGAGTTAAACAAAATCTACGCATTAAGACAATTATTATTATTTTATGGCAATTAAAAAATCAGAATTATATAGCTCATTATGGGCAAGTTGCGACGAATTACGTGGCGGAATGGACGCCTCTCAATATAAAGATTATGTGTTGACTTTACTTTTTGTAAAGTATGTTTCTGACAAATATGGTAATCAAAAAGACAGTTTGATTGAAGTGCCACAAGGCGCTTCTTTTGATGATATGATTGCCCTTAAAGGAAAATCAGATATTGGAGAACAAATCAACAAGAAAATATTACGCCCGCTTTTTGCAGCTAATGGATTGGAAGGTTCTATTGAATTAGTTGATTTTGATGATGATGACAAATTAGGTAGTGGTAAAGAAAAAATAGATTTACTAACTAACCTGATTGCTATTTTTGAAAACCCTGCTTTAAACTTTAAAAATAACCGTGCCGAAGATGACGATATTCTTGGTGATGCATACGAATTCTTAATGCGTCACTTTGCACAAGATAGCGGAAAAAGTAAAGGGCAATTTTATACGCCTTCCGAAGTTTCAAGAATTTTAGCAAAAGTGATTAGTGTTGAAAAAGCGGATAAACCTTCCTTTACCGTATATGATCCAACGTGTGGTTCGGGATCTTTACTTTTGAAAGTGGTAGATGAATCTAAAAAAGGGTTGACCATTTACGGACAAGAAAAAGACATTGCGACCAAAGGTTTGGCTATTATGAATATGTGGTTACATGGTCATCCCGAAGCGGAAATAGCCGGTAAAAATACGATTGCCGACCCACAACATAAAACCGATGGAAAACTAAAACGTTTTGACTATGTGGTTGCAAATCCTCCATTTTCTGTGAAAAATTGGAGCAATGGTATTGTACCGATGGATGATGAATACAATCGTTTTAGAGGGTATGGTATTCCGCCTGAAAAAAATGGCGATTACGCTTTTTTACTTCATATCATAGCTTCATTGAATAGTACAGGAAAAGGCGCTATCATTTTGCCTCACGGAGTGCTATTTCGTGGTAATGCCGAAGCAGATATTAGAAAAAATATCATTGAACGAAAGTTGATAAAAGGTATTATTGGTTTACCTGCCAACTTGTTCTACGGAACAGGAATTCCTGCTTGTATAATTATCATAGACAAAGAAGATACAGAAACACGTAAAGGTATTTTTATGATTGATGCGTCTAAAGGTTTTATGAAAGATGGAAATAAAAACCGTTTGCGTGAGCAAGACATTCATAAAATTGTAGATGTATTTAACAACCAAAGAACAGTAGATAAATTTGCTCGTTTTGTCCCTTTTGATGAAATAGAAAAAAACGAATACAACCTCAATATTCCACGTTACATTGACACCCAAGAAAGTGAAGACATTCAAGATTTGTTTGCCCACTTAAACGGTGGAATACCGAAACGTGATGTAGAGGATTTAAAAGCTTTTTGGGAAGTGTACCCTAACTTACAAAAAGACTTATTTAAACCATTTTCAGAAAATTATTTGCAATTGACGGTTGCTTCTACTGAAATTAAAGAAACCATTTTCTCGCATGTTGAATTTAAAACGTACAGTACGCTGTTAGAAAAAACATACGATAGTTGGAAAACCAAAATTTACGCTTCCTTAACGGATATTAATGCTGAAACCGCACCCAAGAAATTCATTCACACGCTTTCGGAAAGTTTGTTGCAAGAATATGAAGGCAAAGCGTTGGTAGATAATTATACCATTTACCAACATTTGATGGATTATTGGAACGAAACCATGAAAGATGATGTGTATTTGGTAGTAGAAGACAGTTGGGCTGCCAAAGTACGACGCATTATTGAAAAGAATAACAAAGGCAAAGAAATTGACAAAGGTTGGATTTGCGATTTGATACCCAAAGAATTGGTCGTAAACAAATACCTAACTCGTGAGCAATTGGCAGTACAAGTAAAACAAACTGAGTTAGAGTTGTTACAAATTGAAATCACCGAACTAGAAGAAGAACATACAGGCGAAGAAGGTTTACTTGCCGATGCGACCAACGACAACAACAAAATTACCAAAGCCACCGCTACCAAACGTTTAAAAGAAATTAAAAACGACAAAACCGAGAAAGAAGCGGTTGCCTTGTTAGAAAAAGTTTTGACTTTATTTGAAAAAGAAGCCAAAGCCAAAAAAGAACTAAAAACACTTGAAGAACAATTAGACCAATTGACCTTACAACAATTTGGTAAACTAACAGCAGACGAAGTAAAAACATTGGTAGTAGATGACAAATGGCTAACGACCATAAAAGCCAACATACAAACCGAGATTGACGCCATAAGCCAA
>JBILST010000140.1:0-5988 GCA_044371865.1 Flavobacterium sp. | reverse complement strand
AAACGGAAAAGCTAAAAGTGCCACCATCGAACAACCATTTTTTATCACTAAATCAACTGGAAAAAAAATAGAATTGGTACATCAACCGCATGAAAATTATGGCATCGGAGGAAGTTTTACTTTGGTAGATGGTATGAAAGGAAATACTTCTAAATTTGGAAGAGATTGGTTAGGCTTTTGGGGAAAAGACATGAATGCTACTATCGATTTAGGAAAAACAGATACGATTTCAAAAATCAGTATCAACACCCTTTCTTCAGAAGGAAGTTGGATTTATTATCCAAAAAGTATCAGAATTTTAGTTTCAAAAGAGGGTGAAAATTATATTCCAATTTCAATTGTTTCTTCTAAAGAAATTTTTGAAAATAAAGGAAAAATCGTAGTTAAATTCGATAAACAAAATGTTCAATTTATAAAAGTCATTGCAGAAAACAACGGAATCATAGCTGATGGAAAACCCGGAGCTAGTTCGAATAGTTGGTTATTTGTAGACGAAATAAGTGCAGAATAATGACAAATAGAAGAAATTTTTTAAAAACAACCGCATTAGCAACTGCTGGCGTAGCGTTTCAGGCTTTCAATGGAAAATCTGAGGAAACAGAAATCGATATCAATTCAGGAAAAACGAACAAACCTATTGTACTTTCTACATGGAATTTTGGTTTGCAAGCCAATGAAGCCGCTTGGGAAGTGCTTAAAAATAAAGGTAGAGCTTTGGATGCAGTAGAAGCAGGAGTAAAAATTCCAGAAGGCGATCCAAACGAAAGAAGTGTAGGTTACGGCGGTCGCCCTGATAGAGATGGTCGCGTCACATTAGATGCTTGTATCATGGACGAATTTTCAAATATTGGTTCGGTAGCTTGTTTGGAACATATCAAACATCCTATTTCCGTAGCAAGAATGGTGATGGAAAAAACGCCTCATGTGATGTTGGTTGGCGAAGGTGCTTTGCAGTTTGCCATTGCACAAGGATTCAAAAAAGAAAATTTGTTAGTAGAAGCTTCTGAAAAAGAATGGAAAGAATGGCTAAAAACAAGTGAATATTTACCAAAAGCCAACATTGAAAATCACGACACCATCGGAATGATTGCTTTAGATGCGCAAGGTAATTTGTCGGGTGCGTGTACAACAAGTGGAATGGCTTTTAAAATGCATGGAAGAGTGGGCGATTCTCCAATTATCGGTGCTGGTTTGTATGTGGATAACGAAATTGGTGCAGCAACAGCAACAGGTCACGGAGAAGAAGTAATCCGAATTACGGGTTGTCATTTGGTAGTAGAATTAATGCGTCAAGGGAAATCGCCACAAAAGGCTTGTGAAGAAGCGGTGATGCGAATTGTAAAATTGACGCAAAATCGAGGAAAAAACCTAAAAGACATTCAAGTTGGATTCATCGCATTGAATAAAAAAGGCGAATACGGTTCGTATTGTGTACAAGGTGGTTTTAATTATGCCGTTCACGATGCAACAGGAAATAAATTAATCGATGCGAATTACTTTTTGAAATAATTTTTCGCCACAGATTAAAGGATTTTAAGGATTATTTAATCCGTGAGAATTTGTGTAATCCGTGGCTAATATTCATGACTTATGTTCCAAAATAAAAAAATAGAAATCGCTTGTTTTAACCTTGAATCTGCTCTAATAGCACAAAATGCTGGAGCAGATAGAGTGGAATTATGTGCTGATATGTTGGTTGGTGGAACTACTCCAACAATTGAAAGAATAAAGCAAGCTCGCGAACATTTGAATATCGATTTATATGTAATGATTCGTTCAAGAGGAGGAAATTTCGTTTACTCAGAAGCAGAATTTAAACAAATGAAATCAGAAATCGAAACTATCAAAAAACTTGGAGTCAACGGATTTGTTTTTGGAATTTTGAAGGATGATAATACGATTAATATAGAACAAAATAAAGCCTTAGTTGAATTAGCGAAACCATTTCCTTGCACATTTCACAGAGCATTTGATGAGGTTTCAGATTTAAAAAAAGCTTTAGAAGATGTTATTTCTTGTGGATTTTCAACAATTTTAACTTCTGGAACTTTTCCAAACGTTATGGAAGGAAAAGAAGTTTTGAAACGATTAGTCAATCAAGCCAATAATCGCATCGAAATTATGCCTGGTGGTGGATTGCGTTCAATCAATATTTCAGCATTAGACGAAATGGTAAATGCGAATTGGTATCATTCATCCGCTATTACAGATGGAAGCGAAATTGCTAGTTCAGAGGAAATAATACAACTAAAGAATAAACTTCAATCTTAAATGAACTTCTTTAATTTGACGCTTTCACTCTCAAAACTTATATGACTAATATGTTTAAAAAAATAACATTATTTCTAATTTTCTTCTGCTATTCCGTTTTTGGACAAACTTCCTATCGCAATTTGTCAATTGAAAAGTGGACATTCAACAAGCAAAACGAAGCTAAAAAACACAAGGCAACCATTCCTGGAACCGTTCACACCGATTTATTTCAAAACCAATTAATTCCTGATCCGTTTTTTGGAGCTAATGAAAAGCAATTGCAATGGATTGAAAATGAAAATTGGGAATATGAAACAAAATTTATACTAACTACTAAAGAGTTAAAAACCGAAAATATAGATTTGGAGTTTGAGGGTTTGGACACTTATGCATCGGTTTATTTGAATGGAGAACTAGTTTTAGAAGCGGATAATATGTTCCGAAAACGGATCATTTCTTCTAAATCACATTTGAAAATTGGAACCAATCATTTAAAAGTTGTGTTTCATTCGGCGGTTCAAAAAGGAAAAGAGGAAGCTTCAAAGTTATCTTATATCTTACCTGAAAAAGAACGTGTTTTTGTTCGAAAAGCGCAATATCAATTCGGCTGGGATTGGGGTCCAAGATTCGTCACTGCAGGAATTTGGAAAAATGTCCAATTGAAGTTTTGGAATTCGGCTAAAATCGAAAACATAAAATACAGTCAAATTGAATTGAATGATAAAAAAGCGATTGTAGAATTCACAACCGAAATTTACGTTTCTAAAGTCAAAACGATTCAGCTAAAAATTAATGAAAAAGCAGAGGTTTTCAATCTTAAAAAAGGAAAGAATAAAATCAAAATGCAATATGAAATTACCAATCCAAAGTTGTGGTGGTGTAATGGATTAGGCAATGCAAATTTATATCCTTTTACTATCGAAATCCAACAAAAAAATCAGCTTTTAGATGCAAAAAAATTAAATATTGGTTTACGAACGATCGAATTGATTCAGGAAAATGACCAAGCTGGAAAAAGTTTTTACTTTAAATTAAACGGAAAATCGGTTTTCATGAAAGGTGCTAATGTGGTTCCGCCAGATAGTTTTTTATCACGCGTTTCGGATTTCACATATTTTTCTTTAGTCGAAAATGCCAAAAAAGCGAACATGAATATGCTTCGTGTTTGGGGCGGCGGCGTTTATTTTGATGATGCTTTTTATCAAGCTTGTGATGCCAATGGAATTTTAGTTTGGCAAGATTTTATGTTTGCTTGTTCGATGTATCCTGGCGATGAAAAATTTGTGCAAAATGTAAAACAGGAAGTAATTGATAACGTAAATCGTTTACAAAATCATCCAAGTATTGCCATTTGGTGTGGCAATAATGAAAACGACGAAGGTTGGCACAATTGGGGTTGGCAAAAACAGTTTAAGTATACCAAAGCTGATTCGACTCAAATATGGAATGATTACAAAAAAGTATTTCATGAAATGATTCCAAAGACTTTAGACAGTTTACTTCCGAAAGAAAAGAACATTTATTGGTCTTCGTCACCTTCAATTGGTTGGGGAAGGAAAGAAAGTTTGCTGCAAGGGGATTCGCATTATTGGGGCGTTTGGTGGGGGAAAGAACCGTTTGAAATTTATGAGAAAAAAGTAGGACGTTTTATGAGTGAATATGGTTTTCAAGGCATGCCAAATTTAGAAACCTTGCAAAAAGTAATGCGTAAAGAAGATTTGAATTTCACTTCCGAAGCTTTTAAAAATCACCAAAAACATCCAACAGGTTATGAAACCATAAACGAATATATGGAGCGCGATTATGTAGTACCAAAAGATTTTGAAAACTATCTTTATGTTTCCCAATTGTTGCAAGCTCGTGGAATGAAAATCGCAATTGAAGCTCACCGCTTGGCAAAACCTTATTGTATGGGTACTTTGTATTGGCAATTTAACGATTGTTGGCCAGTCACGTCATGGAGTTCGTTGGATTATTATGGTAATTGGAAAGCGGCACATTACCAAGTCAAAGAAAGTTTTGCGCCTATTTTTTTAACAGTAGCAGAAAAAACAGATGGACTTTCAATTATTGGAAGTAATGATAACTTGGAAGTAAAAGCTGGCATAGTTACGGTAAAATTAATTGATTTTTCTGGGAAAGAACTTTGGATTGCTTCTAAAGAATGTGTTTTAGATGTTGAAAAAAATACAACGTGTATACAGATTTCCTATGCAGAATTGCCAAAATTTGTAAAAGAAAAAACAGTATTACAAATAGAATTTAGTGGTAATCATAAAAATACAGTAGCATATCATTATTTTGTAAAACCAAAAGAATTACAACTAGAACAACCAACTATTGAAGTGAAAATTGTGGGTGAAACACTTATTGAAGTTAAAACAAATACTTTTGCTAAAAATGTGTATTTGCAGTCGGATGGTCGTTTATTTAATGACAACTATTTTGATTTGATTCCAGGAATTCCTAAAATAATTAAAACCGATCGACCAACTGATAATATTATGGTGAAATCGTTGTTTGATACAATGAAATAAAAAAAAACGCCTCAATTGAGGCGTTTCATATATCTAAAATAATCCGTTTAATTCGGCATCAATTCTATTAATGATGGTTCCTAAATCTTCGGGGTTGTTTACAAAATCAAAATTATCTACATCAATAATTACTAATTTTCCTTTGTCGTAGGTTTGAATCCAAGCTTCGTATCTTTCGTTCAAACGACTTAAATAATCAATCGAAATCGAGTTTTCGTAATCTCTTCCTCTTTTGTGAATTTGGCTTACTAAATTTGGAATCGAACTTCTCAAATAAATTAATAAATCTGGAGAACCTACTAAACTTTCCATCAATTCGAAAAGCGAAGTGTAATTATTAAAATCTCTGTTTGACATCAATCCCATCGCGTGAAGATTCGGAGCAAAAATATGCGCATCTTCATAAATGGTTCGGTCTTGAATAATGTTTTTACCACTTTCACGTATTTGCAATACTTGACGAAAACGACTGTTTAAGAAATAAATTTGAAGGTTAAAACTCCAACGCTCCATTTGGTGGTAAAAATCATCCAAATACGGATTATCTACAACATCTTCAAAATGGGGTTCCCATTTAAAATGTTTGGCTAATAATCGAGTTAATGTCGTTTTTCCTGCTCCAATGTTTCCTGCTACTGCTATGTGCATTATGGTAAAATTATTTTGTAATTAGTAATTTCATTTTGGGTAAAAATAGACAAAATTCCATCCCTAAAGAAAAATTTTGAAATGATTTTTTCATCAATTGCAATTTTACTACTTCTGTTCAATTTTAAATCATAATAATATAATTCTTGTTCAGATTGAAAAATATAATTACCGTTTTTTATCAATTGTATTGCATCAAATTTTTTTACCAATCCATATTTTTCAATCGTTCCATAAATAGAAATGCGATACTGATTCAAGTTAGTGTCAATCCAATAAAAATGAGTGTAATCAGATTCGTAATGTGAAATTGGATTTTCAAGCATAGTAGAAATCCATTTAAAAGCATCGGAATTTACATTGTACAATCCAATTTTTGATGAAATGCTATCATAAATCCAAATTTGATTTTGAGATGACAATACAACGGCTTCAATGGTAACTGGAATAGCTTTTAAGTTGAAATCTATTTTTTTGATTTCGTTCAATTGATTGTCCAAAAGTACCACCGAATTAAAATTTTTATAAAAAATCAAAATTTGTAATGGAT
>JBILST010000015.1:0-18007 GCA_044371865.1 Flavobacterium sp. | reverse complement strand
TAAATTTGAATCCGGATTCTTTTATGAAACCAACTTCTTCGAAACCAAATTTCTTATGAAAATCAATGCTATTCGTGTTCTCAGAATCGATGACGCCTATCATCGTGTGAAGGTTTTGTTTTTTGGCTCTTTCGATTAATTCGGTTAGCAATAATTTCCCGATGCCTTTTCCAATGCAATTTTTATTTGCATAAACGGAATGTTCAACGGTAAATTTATACGCTTCTCTGAATCGAAATTCGCTGTAATAGCCAAAGCCTATGACTTCATTATTTAGTTCAGCAACAATCACGGGAAAGCCTTTCTGAAGTTTTTCTTCAAAAATGGCTTCTTGCGTGTTTAAAGTTCGTACGTTGTAATCATACAAGGCGGTGGAATTTAAAATTGCATCGTTGATGATTTCTATAATTGCTGTGCAATCTTGTATTTGATAGTCTCTAATTTTTATCTCCATTTTGTAAAGAAATTACGAAGTAAAAGTACTAAAAACCTTTTCAACTTCGTAACTTTGTAGCTCAGTTATTTTTTTAAAATGATGTACCCAAAAATTCCTTTAGCGCAAAGCATTATCGAAATTTGCCAACAAAAAGGAGTCCAACATATCGTAATTTCTCCAGGTTCGCGCAATGCTCCTTTGACTATAGGATTTACCAATAATCCCTTTTTCAAATGTTACAGTATTGCTGACGAACGTTGTGCTGCTTTTTTTGCTTTGGGAATTGCCCAACAATTGCAAAAACCAGTTGTGGTTGTTTGTACTTCGGGTTCCGCTTTACTGAATTATTACCCTGCGTTTGCGGAGGCTTTCTACAGTCAAATTCCTTTGGTAGTTATTTCTGCGGATCGACCACAAAGTAAGATTGATATTGGTGACGGTCAAACCATTCGTCAGGAAAATGTTTTTGTTAATCACAGTTTGTACAATGCCAATTTGTTAGAAAATGTTTCAACTGAAAACGACAATCATATTCAGATGGCGTTGCATGTTGCGGTTACCCAAAAAGGACCAGTTCATATTAATGCACCTTTTGAAGAACCTTTGTATGAAACAGTTTCCGAATTACAAGTACAACCTGAAATTATCGATTTTACTACCGAAGAGAAACAGTTTTCTATAGAAAATACCACAAAAGAAACTTGGAACAAAGCCACTAAGAAATTGGTTTTAGTAGGAGAGTTACTTCCAAATTCAGTAGAGCAGCAATATTTAGATGTTTTAGCAAATGACCCGAGTGTGGTGGTTTTAACCGAAAAGACATCGAATTTACATCATCCAACATTCATTGATCAAATTGATACGTTGATTACGCCTTTTACGGATGAAGACTTCAATGCGTTTCAGCCAGAAATTTTGTTGACTTTTGGCGGAATGGTAGTTTCAAAACGTATTAAAGCGTTTTTACGAAAATACAAACCAACTCACCATTGGCATGTGGACGAATTACGAGCGTATGATACTTTTGGTGCTCTTACAAATCATTTTGAAACGAAAATCAATACGTTTTTAAATCAGTTATTGACTGATGACACAATTAAAAGTTCCTATCAATTTAATGTTGCTGAGATTTGGAAAGATAGAGTAGCGAAACACCAAGAGTACACTGCAAAAATTCCATTTTCAGATTTTAAAGTATTTGATTTTCTATGCAAAAATGTGCCTAGGAACATACAATTACAAGTAAGCAACAGTTCTGCAATCCGTTATTTGCAGTTGTTTGATTTAGACAAAACCGTGCAAGTTTTCTGCAATCGAGGTACTAGTGGTATTGATGGTAGTACTTCAACAGCCATTGGAGCTGCTTTAGCGTCTGATTTACCAACGATGTTGATTACTGGTGATATCAGTTTTTTATACGACAGCAATGCTTTGTGGAACAATTACATTCCAAAAAACTTTAAAATTATTTTATTAAACAATAGCGGTGGTGGTATTTTTAGAATTTTACCAGGTCATCAAGAAACAGAAACGTTTAACACGTATTTTGAAACTTCGCACCAATTAAACGCCTCTCATTTAGCCAAAATGTACGGATTGGATTATTTTGAAGCGAATGATGAACCTTCATTAGAAAAACAATACACCGCATTCTTGAATCAAAACGAAAAACCAAGCATTCTAGAAATTTTCACTCCAGAAAAAGAGAATAATGGTATTTTGTTGGAGTTTTTTAGAAGGTTGAAGTAAATGCTTATTTTAAGTATATGGGAACTGAATGCACACGAGCGGAGCGAACTGACGAAGTAATTCCGTGATATCGGGAATTACTCTATTTGCACTATTACTATCTGAAAACAGAAAAGCCTCAAATTAATGAAGCTTTTTTTAGTGTATCTTGTAATTAAAGTAATTAAACTACCAGTCGCTTTTTGCTGCGCTAGCTTTAGCCATTTCCTTTTTAATGTCGCTTTTAATGGTTTCAATTGTAGAATTGATTCCTGCATAATAGGCTTTAAGAGTTTCCATTAATTTTGGATTTTCCACCGCTTTTTCGGAAGCCAATTTATCAAACATTTTCTCTACAGGTGTTTCAGCACTTGATTTGATAAAGATATTTTTTATTTCGTATTTGTATTTGCCTTCTTTTGACATAATAGAAATAGTATAAAATAATTTTACTTTTGTCTCACTTCCGTTTGCCTTAATCGTCATGAAAGAATACTGGGTGTCAGTAACCGACATAGCTTCCTTATCCTGCTTAATCTTATCCTGTGTTTCTTTATAGATATTTACAAAGAACATTTTGGAGTTGTTAAACAAGTCATCTTTGGTTTTTCCATCCACAGTTACAACTTCCGTGAAGATAATTTGCCCGTTTTCATTCAATGGGAAATCGAATTTTTCTTGGGCTTTCATGGTAAACGTGGTCAATGCTAATAATAAAAGGATTTTTTTCATATTTATGGAGCTAGGTTGAATAAAAGTTTTGTCTGATACAATGATAATATAAATTTTTTAAAATAAAAAAACCTTTGAAATAAAATATGCTGTTCAATTTAGCTGATTATTAATTAATGCGAGTAATTTTGAATTATAACAATGTGGTAGACTTCGTAACCTGTTATTTTCTATTAAAGATAAAATTTATTGTGAAATGTAAACGTGTATTTATTAAAAAATTCGCAATCTTACTAAACGCTTCTTAGCGATTCGGTTTTTGTTTTCGCAAGCTTTTCTTAATCAGTTTTCTTAACTTTTTGTCATCACTTTTCAGTATAACTACACCACAAATTGCTCGACTTCCATAAAGAGAAATTGCTTTTTCGTCTTCAAGAATTTCAATTGAATTTATTGTTTCGTTAGTTAAATATTTTAGAATAACATAATTATGTGGATATTTATTTAAGTCTAACAAGTATCCTGTTTTTTTCTGAGAAAGAACAAAAAGTATTTTACATTTTGATTGATTTGATTGCCTAATTATTGCGTCAATTACATTTTCGTCTTTATTCACTTTTAGGACAATTTTATCTGATATATTCTTAAACTCAATAATTGAATCATTCTTTATTTTATCAATTATAAAATGAATTTGCTTTTCTTTAGAATCTATTTCCTGTAAATTTCGAATCCAATTATCACTTTTAGTTTTTATTTCTAATTCCTTATTGTCTTGATTTTGACCAAAACTAAGATTTATTAAAATTAGTAATATTGCAATAAATTTATTTTTCATTTTTAGTTTCTTTTTTTTCAAACTGACAGCTAACTCGTTTATATATGCTAGATCGTTACGTTTCTCAAATATAAAAAAATATTTACAAACTCTATAAATAAAAAAATCCCCAATTGCTTGAGGATTTCTATATAAATTTAAAGAAAATTACTTTCTTTTGATAACTCTTTCTACGGCTTCAACAATCGCTTGATTATTTAATTTGTATTTTTCCATTAATTGGTCAGGCGTTCCACTTTCTCCAAAGCTGTCATTAACCGCTACAAATTCTTGTGGTACTAAATGGTTTTGAACTAACGTTCTAGAAACACTTTCTCCTAAACCACCAATAATGTTATGCTCTTCCGCAGTAACTACACAACCTGTTTTCTTCACCGATTTTAAAATCGCTTCTTCATCTAACGGTTTAATGGTGTGAATGTTAATTACTTCAGCCGAAATTCCTTTTGCTTCTAATGCTTCTGCAGCAATTAATGCTTCCCAAACTAAATGTCCAGTCGCAATAATCGTAACATCTGTTCCTTCATTTAACATGATAGCTTTTCCAATTACGAAAGGTTCGTCAGCTGGCATAAAGTTAGGTACTACTGGGCGACCAAAACGTAAATAAGCTGGTCCGTGATGATCGGCTAAAGCTAAAGTGGCTGCTTTGGTTTGGTTATAATCGCAAGTATTGATTACGGTCATTCCAGGTAACATTTTCATCAAACCGATATCTTCTAAGATTTGGTGTGTAGCTCCATCTTCTCCAAGCGTTAATCCCGCGTGAGAAGCACAAATCTTTACATTTTTATCTGAATACGCTACTGATTGACGAATTTGGTCATAGACTCTTCCTGTAGAAAAGTTAGCGAAAGTTCCTGTAAAAGGAATTTTTCCACCAATCGTTAATCCAGCTGCAATTCCAATCATGTTGGCTTCAGCAATTCCGATTTGGAAAAAACGCTCTGGGTGATTTTTCTTGAAGTCATCAAATTTTAATGATCCAATTAAATCCGCACAAAGTGCTACTACGTTTTCGTTTTTTTGACCTAATTCTGTCATTCCAGCCCCAAATCCCGAACGGGTATCTTTACTGCCTGTGTTGGTATATTTTTTCATTTTGTTTTTAAATTTAATTGCATTCTACTGAACACTTGTAACTGAACACTGAGTACTAATTAATAGTCTCCTAAAGTTTCAACATTTTGTTCTAACGCTTTTGCTAATTGCTCATCATTTGGCGCTTTTCCGTGCCAAGCGTGCGTGTGCATCATAAAATCTACTCCATTACCCATTTCAGTATGTAATAAAATACAAACTGGTTTTCCGTTACCTGATTTTGATTTTGCTTCAGCTAAACCAGCTTTGATAGCGTCAATGTTGTTTCCTTCTTTTATTTCTAATACAATCCAATCAAATGCTTCAAACTTCGCTTTTACGCTTCCCATTGCTAAAACTTCGTCTGTAGTTCCGTCGATTTGTTTTCCGTTTAAGTCGATAGTTGCAATTAAATTGTCTACTTTTTTTGCCGAAGCATACATAATAGCTTCCCAGTTTTGTCCTTCTTGTAATTCGCCATCACCTAAAAGAGCAAAAACTAAATGGTTATCGTTGTTCAATTTTTTAGCTTGCGCCGCTCCAATTGCAACCGACATTCCTTGTCCTAACGAACCCGAAGCCATTCTGATTCCTGGTAACCCTTCATGAGTTGTTGGGTGACCTTGTAATCTTGAATTTAATTTTCGGAATGTTGCTAATTCCGCTACTGGAAAGTAACCGCTTCTAGCTAAAACACTATAAAAAACTGGAGAAATATGTCCGTTTGATAAGAAGAATAAATCTTCACCCATTCCGTTCATATCAAAACCTTCGTTACGTTTCATAACGTCTTGGTAAAGGGTAACCAAAAACTCAGCACATCCCAAAGAACCTCCTGGGTGACCTGAATTTACGGCATGAACCATACGAAGAATATCTCTTCGAACTTGTGTTGTAAAATCTTGTAGTTGTTGCGTGTTAGACATTATAAAAGATATATATGTGTTAATTGGATGCAAAAGTAATTTTATTTTTTTGGTGGTACAAATCATTTTGTTAGAAGTTATTAAGAATTGATTTGTGATTGGTGAAAGTAATGGAACGCGGATGACGCTGATGCTGTGTAACGCTGAAAATTACGGATTTATTTTTTTGAATATTTAGTTTCTTTAGCTAGCAAAGTCGTAAAGTTTTTTTCAAATTAAAATCAGTTGTAATCCGCGTTTCGCATCAGCGAATCTGTTTTATCCGCGTGCCAATGTATTCTCTTATCATAAATAATTCTAAATTCCAATTTCTAAATTCTAAAATAAATTATCTTTGCGTTTCGTAAAAGCACAATATGAAGTTTGATTTAATTACCAAAGACCCAAAAAGTAAAGCCAGAGCTGGAAAAATAACTACTGATCACGGTGTTATTGAAACCCCAATTTTTATGCCCGTAGGAACTGTTGCTTCTGTAAAAGGAGTGCACCAACGCGAGCTTAGAGAAGATATTAATCCAGATATTATTTTAGGAAATACCTATCATTTATATTTAAGACCTCAAACTAAAATTTTAGAAGCCGCTGGAGGTTTGCATAAATTCATGAATTGGGATAGAAACATCTTAACCGATTCGGGTGGCTATCAAGTATATTCGCTTTCTTCGAATAGAAAAATTAAAGAAGAAGGGGTTAAATTCAAATCGCATATTGACGGTTCTTATCATTTCTTTTCACCAGAAAATGTAATGGAAATTCAACGAACTATCGGTGCGGATATCATCATGGCTTTCGACGAATGTACGCCTTATCCTTGCGATTATCGTTATGCAAAACGTTCGATGCACATGACACACCGTTGGTTAGACAGATGTATTAATCATTTGGAAAAATTACCATTCAAATATGGTTACGAACAAACGTTTTTTCCAATTGTTCAAGGAAGTACCTATAAAGATTTAAGAGAACAATCAGCTGAATATATTGCAAACGCAGGTGCACAAGGAAATGCTATTGGCGGACTTTCAGTAGGAGAACCTGCTGAAGAAATGTACGCAATGACCGAAATTGTTACGGCTATTCTTCCAGAAGACAAACCAAGATATTTAATGGGTGTGGGAACGCCAATCAATATTTTAGAAAATATTGCGTTAGGAATTGATATGTTTGATTGTGTGATGCCAACACGTAACGCCAGAAACGGAATGTTATTCACGGCTCACGGTACAATCAATATGAAAAACAAAAAGTGGGAAGCTGATTTTTCGCCAATTGACGAAATGGGGCATACTTGGGTAGATACAGAATATTCAAAAGCATATCTTAGACACTTATTTGCTGCAGACGAATTCTTAGGAAAACAAATTGCGACCATCCATAATTTAGGTTTTTACATGTGGTTAGTGCGCGAAGCAAGAAGACAAATTATTGCTGGAACATTCAGAGAATGGAAAGATAAAATGGTGATTCAAATGAGTCAACGATTATAAATTGAGAATATAGAACAAAGAATATAGAACAAAGAATACAAAATGAGATATAGATAAAGTAACATGGTCTATTCTCTTTTTTCTAATCTCTTTTCTCTTGAAATATGAAAATAATAGATAAATACATATTAAAACGCTATTTGGTCACTTTTTCGGTGATGTTGTTAATGTTTATTCCCATTGGGATAACTATTGATGTTTCGGAAAAAGTAAACAAAATGATCGAAAAGAAAATCCCTATAACAGATATTTTAGTTTATTATGGTGATTTTACAGTGTATTTTGCCAATTTATTATTTCCGATATTTTTATTTTTATCTATTATTTGGTTTACCTCAAAATTAGCTAATAATACCGAAATTATTGCTATTTTGAGTTCAGGAATTTCTTTTTCAAGATTCTTAAGACCTTTTATGTATGGAGCGGTAATTGTTTCCGTTTTCGCTTTGTTAATGGGATTCTTTTTAGTACCAAAAGCCAGTAAAGGATTTAACGATTTTAGATATCAAAACTTAAAAGGGAACTCTCAAACCAGAGAAACATCTGATATTTTTAGACAAATTAAAAAAGATGGAAAAATTGAAGAAAATATTTATGTAAGTAATTACAATTATTTATCTCAAACAGGTTTTAATTTTACGTTTGAAAAATTTCAGGATAATGTATTGGTTGAAAAAGTTACAGCAAACCGAATTCGCTATGATGAAAAAACTAAAAAGTATACATTATTCGGATACAACAAGAGAATAGTTGGTCAAACAGATGATCAAATTCTTTCTTCTGACAAAAATGAAGTTGCTTACAATTTCGAACCCGATGATTTAACACCAGTTATTTATGTGGCAGAGACCATGACAATTGGAGAATTAAATAAGTTCATAAACAAAGAGAGAGCTAGAGGAAACGGAAATATCAATACGTATTTGGTTGTTTTTTACAAGAAATTTAGTTTACCAATTTCGGCATTTATTCTTACGATTATTGCGGTTGCAGTTTCTTCTATGAAGCGTAGAGGAGGAATGGGAATCAATCTTGCCATCGGAATTGTTATTGCTTTTACCTTTATCTTCTTCGATAAAGTTTTCGGAACTCTAGCTGAAAAATCGAGTATTCCTCCGTTTTTAGCCGTATGGTTTCCAAATATTGTTTTCGGAATTTTAGCTGCTTATTTACTACGCAATGCAAAACGATAATCTAAAAAGTTATTTACATCTTCATGTAATTGTATTTATATGGGGATTCACAGCTATTTTAGGTAAACTAATCTCATTGGAAGCATTGGATTTAGTTTGGTATCGCATGCTTTTTGCTTCTGCAATTATGACATTTGTAGTACTTTTTAATAAGGAGAAAATTAAGGTTCCATTCAATGTTTTAATAGGATTTATTGTTTCAGGAATAATCATTGCGGCGCATTGGCTTACATTTTATCAAGCAATTAAAGTTTCAAATGTTTCTATTACATTGGCTTGTTTGTCCACAGGTGCTTTTTTTGCCTCCATATTAGAACCCATTTTTTACAAACGAAAAGTTATATGGTATGAATTGCTTTTTGGACTTATAGTAGTTGTAGGCTTAGGAATTATTTTTAATGTAGAAACTAAATACGCATCAGGCATTTATTTAGCTATCACTTCCGCTTTTTTATCAGCACTTTTTTCTGTTATTAATGGTAAATATGCCAAAGAATACGACCCAAATGTTATTTCATTATACGAATTATCAAGTGGTGTTTTCTTTTTAAGTATTTATCTTTTTTTTGCGGGAAGTTTTACACCTGCTTTCTTTTCACTTTCTGTAAACGATTTAATATGGTTGTTCCTATTGTCGTCTATTTGTACGGCATATGCATTTTCAGCTTCTGTAAAAGTTATGAAATTTTTAAGTCCATTTACTGTAATGTTAACCATTAATTTAGAGCCTATTTACGGTATTATCTTAGCCTTGCTTATTTTTAAGGATGGAGAAGAAATGTCGCCTTTGTTTTATGTAGGTGCTTTGATAATTTTAGCTACTGTAATTGCTAACGGAATTGTAAAAAGTTTTAAAAAAGTAACAACTAATTAACGATAAGTTTACTAAAGTTAATTGAAAATTTTATCTTTGTCACAATAAACACAAACCCAAATAAACCGATTATGGAATATTTAGATTTTGAATTACCTATTAAAGAGCTTGAAGACCAATTAGATAAATGTCAAATCATTGGTCAGGAATCAGATGTTGATGTATCTAATACATGCAAGCAAATTGAGAAGAAATTAGAAGAAACCAAGAAAAAAATATATAAAAATCTTTCTGCATGGCAACGTGTTCAATTATCACGTCATCCAAATCGTCCTTATACTTTAGAACATATTACAAATATTACTAATGGGACATTTTTAGAACTTTTTGGAGACAGAAATTTCAAAGATGACAAAGCAATGATAGGAGGTTTAGGTCAAATCAACGGTCAATCTTATATGATTATTGGACAGCAAAAAGGAATTAATACTAAAATGCGCCAATACAGAAACTTCGGAATGGCAAATCCAGAAGGATATCGTAAAGCATTGCGTTTAATGAAAATGGCAGAAAAATTTAATATTCCTGTCTTAACATTAATTGATACACCTGGTGCTTATCCAGGTTTAGAAGCTGAAGAAAGAGGTCAAGGAGAAGCCATTGCAAGAAATATTTTTGAAATGGCTCGCTTAAAAACTCCAATTATTTCAATTATTATTGGAGAAGGAGCTTCAGGAGGAGCCTTAGGAATTGGAGTAGGAGACCGTGTTTACATGTTAGAAAACACATGGTATTCTGTAATTTCACCTGAATCTTGTTCGTCTATTTTATGGAGAAGTTGGGAATACAAAGAACAAGCAGCAGAAGCATTAAAATTAACTTCGTTTGATATGAAAAAACAGAAGTTAATTGATGATATTATTCCAGAACCGCTTGGTGGAGCGCACTATGATAAAGAAACTACTTTTAAAACAGTAGCTGAATATGTAACTAAGGCTTTTAATGAGTTAAAAGATTTATCAACAAAAGATTTGGTGTCGCAACGAATGGATAAATATAGCAACATGGGTGAATTCAAAGAATAAACACTAGGTTGCATTCAAAATATAAATCCGAAGCCAAAAGTTTCGGATTTTTTTTGGCTTATTAACAAAAAAATGGAGTTATTAACAGTTTGCTATTAAGAACTCTTATTTCAAATTTACAAAAATTGGTTACCTTAGCACTATGGAAAATGTCAGAAATATGAACCCGATAAAAGTAGATAAAACTACGATTATCAATTTGGAAAAAGGAAAACTACCTCCTCAAGCGTTAGACCTTGAAGAAGCAGTACTTGGTGCCATGATGATTGATAAAAAAGGGGTAGATGAAGTAATTGATATTTTACAACCAGATGCTTTTTATAAAGACGCACACAAGCACATTTTTGAAGCTATTGTGCAATTATTTAATGAAACCCAGCCTGTTGACTTATTAACCGTTTCAGCTCAATTAAAGAAAAGTGGTAAATTAGAACTTGCGGGGGGTGATTTTTACTTGATTCAGTTAACTCAAAAGATATCTTCTTCAGCTCATATTGAGTTTCACTCACGTATTATTCTACAAAAATTCATTCAAAGAAGTTTGATTAAAATTTCGAGTGAAATTATTGAAGAATCCTATGACGATTCAACCGATGTATTTGATTTACTAGATAAAGCCGAATCTAAATTGTACGAAGTTACCCAAGGAAATATTAAACGTAGTTCTGAAACAGCGCAAAGTTTAGTAATTCAAGCTAAAAAACGTATTGAGGAAATTGCAGGAAAAGAAGGTTTGAGTGGTATTGCTACAGGATTTCATAATTTAGATAAATTAACTTCTGGTTGGCAGCCTTCTGATTTAATTATTATTGCAGCTCGTCCAGGTATGGGTAAAACCGCTTTCGTACTGTCGATGGCACGTAATATGGCGGTTGATTATAATCATCCGGTTGCGTTATTCTCGTTGGAGATGTCGTCTGTTCAGTTGATTACACGTTTAATTTCATCTGAAACTGGTTTGTCTTCTGAAAAATTACGTACAGGAAAATTAGAAAAACACGAATGGGAGCAACTTTCTATCAAAGTAAAAAACTTAGAAAAAGCACCTTTATATATTGATGATACACCTTCATTATCCATTTTTGATTTACGTGCGAAAGCGAGACGACTTTCATCGCAATATGGAATCAAAATGATTGTTGTTGATTATTTACAATTAATGACAGCGGGTGGAAATGGAAAAGGTGGTGGAAATCGTGAGCAAGAAATTTCAACCATTTCCCGAAATTTAAAAGCGTTAGCAAAAGAATTAAACGTTCCTGTAATTGCACTTTCTCAGTTATCTCGTGCGGTTGAGACTCGTGGTTCTAGTAAAAGACCTTTACTTTCCGATTTAAGGGAATCGGGTGCAATTGAGCAAGATGCCGATATTGTGTCGTTTATTTACCGACCAGAATATTATAAAATTGATGAGTGGGACGACGAAGAACGAACTCCAACACAAGGTCAAGCCGAATTTATAGTTGCAAAACACAGAAATGGAGGTTTAGATGAAATTCGATTAAAGTTTGTTGGAAACTTAGGAAAATTTGAAAACTTAGATGATTTTAGTACACCTTTTGAAGCATTACCTTCTAAAATGAATTTAGATGAAACAAACCCATTTATTACTCCAAATTTACCAACACCTAATGAAGCATTTGGAAGTACAATGAATTCGTTTGACGATGATTCGGACGTTCCGTTTTAAAAAATGTAATAATTTTTTTTGTATAATTGTATCATAAAATTAAGTATAACTTTTTTTAATCTTAAAATTTTTAAATATGAACACAAATTATCAGTTAAATGCAATGAATGTTGGTGGTTATGTTTCAAGTGAACACTTTGATAAAGTTACAACAGCTTATCAAGAACAGTATCCTGGAAGTGTCAATTTTGTTACAGTGAAAAAAGAAATTATTCTAAATGTTCTTAATTCTCATGAATGGGTTTCTGGAATTAGATTTATGTACGGTTTAGATGACCCTATGAATCCTAACTCTTTACGAGTATTTTTGATTCCTTGTACTCATACTAGCGAGAATGTTAGTTTGTCTAAACCGTTAGTAACAAAAACAGGGTATTATGATAATACTGGGCTTTTAAATTCTTTAAATGATGTTGTTAACGCTATAGCGGCTTATGTAAAACAAATGACTAAAAGAAATACTGATTTAGTTTACAAACAGGTAACAAGAGGTAATTTTTTAGGAAAAAATTCTTTATTAGATTTAACTAGTAAAGAAAACGATGAATTTATATCTATTCATTTTGGATTAGAAAATTTAGTGCTTAAACCAGTTTTTGTTCCTTCAGATTTCAATGGAAGAATATTAAGAGGAGATTTTATGAATATGACACAACCTTGTCCTGATCATTGTAATGACGATCCAGGATTGTGTGTTGCTGAATTATCTGTATTAAGATTTTCTATTGAAGAAGAATTAAATGTTTTTAGAAATTTTAGAGATAATATTTTATTAAATTTAGAAAATGGTGAAGAACTTTTTGAAATGTATTATTTTATTTCTCCATTGATAGCTGCTTTGATAAATGACAGTTCTTCTAAGGAATTTGAGCTAAAAAATATTTATTTTCAAAAAATAGTTCCCTTTAAAGAATTATTAATTTCAAATAAATATGAAGAAGCAAATTATTTATTGAATGAAACTTTCAAAGAATGGGTAGATCAATGGCAAGTTTCATTAAATTATCATTAAATTTACTAATTTTGTATATTGTTTATAAGTAAAATTAAACCTTCGAAGGTTGTAATAATCTCGAAGTTTTTTTATTATTATATAATATATAACTTTTTTTACTACATTTATATCTTAATTAATCAAAAATAAAACATGGCAAATTTCACAATTACTTTAGATGTTGCAAAAGAATGGGCAAAATCTTGGAGATCAAATCCTCCAGCAAAATTAGCAAAAGGACATTTAATTCCTGGTGAAGCATTAAGAGAATTATTAGCAATAGAAGGTGTTGTTGATGTTAGAGCTTACATGGGGGTTGATGAAACAGGTACTCAAAAATTAATGTATGTTGGGGTTGATGCTGATGGTAAGGATTTAATAGGAGAGGATGATTTAGTTTACGATTCTACAAATCCTTGTCCGGATAAATGTGATCCTACAAGTCCTTTATTTACACCATAAATTTGTTAGAATATAAATATTTACATTTTACATCGGCATTTTTATGTTTGCTGTATTTTATAGGCTTTTTTAAAAAAGGAAAAGCCTATAAAATTTTTACGATATATATATCTGGTGTTTTATTGATAGATTATATTAGTTCAAACTTATGGATATGGTTCAAAATTTATAATATTTTCTTGCACCATTTTTATGAATTGTTCCAATTTATATTATTGAGTTATTTCTATTCTTTATTATTAAAAACTAAAACTCAATTATATACCGTTTATTTGATTTTAATCATTCTCCCAGTCTTTTTATTTTCAAGATACCTACTAAATCCCACTCTGTTTTTTGAGTACAATCTTATGGAAAGTTATTTAACAACAATTCCATTAATTATATATGCAACAATGCATTTGTATAATAACTTGGGTGAAAAATCGCGTTTTTATTATATAAATTTAGGATTGTTGTTTTATTTATTTACAAGTACTTTTATTTTTTTACTTTACAAGCTAATAACTGTTTTAAACTTAGATGTATTTATTGATGTAATGGTTGATATAAATATTGTTCTTCAATATATCAAATTTGGATTTTTCTTTTATCAGTGGAAATTAATTTATTTTAATAAGAATGAATACAATTAGTATAGAAAATAAAGAAATTGTCAGCGTAGTATTTTTTATACTTTTAGCGTTTTTATCCATGTTTTTGGTGTTGATTTTGTTTTTTTATTTTTCAAGAAAGAAAATCGTTCAAATTGAAGTGGCTAAAAAAAACTTAGAAATTGATTATCAAAAGCAATTATTAAATTCGGTATTGGTTACACAAGAAGAAGAGCGTAAAAGAATTGCACAAGACTTACATGATGATATTAGTTCTAAGCTTAATGTGGTTTCACTTAATAGTCATTTATTAAAAACTCCAAATCTAAATGAAACGGAACAATTAGAAATCACAAACATCATTATTGATTTAACACAAAAAGCATTAGAAAACTCAAGACGTATTGCACACGATTTATTTCCTCCAGTTTTAGAAAAATTTGGACTTAATGCGGGTATTGAAGAATTAGTTCAAGACTATAATAGCACCAAAAAGGTTAAAGTTTCATATCAAAATGAAATTGACTTTGAAAGTTATCCCATTGATAGACATTTACATATATTTCGGATACTTCAAGAACTGTTAAATAATTCACTTCGTCATGGAAAAGCTACCAAAATTTCAATTCATTTTACTACTTTCGATAACCAAAAATCTTGTGTTTATATTGATAACGGAATTGGTTTTGACAGTTCTAATTTAGAAAATAAAAAAGGATTAGGGATGATGAATATTGAAAGTAGAATTAACTTTTTGGAAGGAAAATTCAGTCTGGATTCAAAACCTAATGAAGGCGTAAAAATGGTATTTAATTTCAATTAATGGAACATAAAATTAAAATTATATTAGCAGATGATGAGGAATTATTCCGAAAAGGAATCTATTTCTTACTTCAACGTGAGTCTAATATTGATATTATTTATGAAGCTTCAAACGGTAGTGAATTAATTGAATATCTGAAAACGACAACTCAACTTCCTGATATTATAATGATGGATTTAAAAATGCCTTTATTAAATGGAGTTGAAGCCACAAAATTAATACATAAAGATTTTCCAGCGATTAGGGTAATTGCTTTAACTAGTTATAATACCAAATCGTTTATTGCAAATATGATTAATGTAGGAGCAGCTTCTTATTTAGTTAAAAATGCATCACCTTTAGATATGGTTAAAACAGTTAACGAAGTTGCGCAAAAAGGATTTTTTTATAATGAAATTGTAATGGAAGTAATTCACGAAAATATGATTTCAAACGCTGCTTCAAGAACGGTTTTAGACGATGATTTTTTAACGGAAAGAGAAAAAGAGGTATTAGAATTAATATGTAAACAATATAATTCAGCTGAAATAGGAGAGATGCTTAATCTGAGTGCACGAACAGTTGATGGCCATAGAAACAACCTATTATTAAAAACGAACTCTAAAAACATGGCTGGATTAGTCATATTTGCCATTCAAAATAAAATAATATCATTAGAGGATTCTAGTGATAATATTAATTAGTGAATTGCATTAGAGTAAATTAATAATTTCTACAGAACTGAAAAGCTAAAACAAAATAAACAAGGATAGTTACTCCTAGTACAACATATCCGATATTTTTTAATATTTTCATTTCTTTCGACTGTATTAACAATGAATTACTATTTGGTGTGTTCATCTTTATTACTTTTAGATACATGTCAAAACTAATGCAAAAAATATTCTTGTGTAAGCGTAAAAATACCTGATTTTCAAACCAAGTATTTTTACGGGTGTAACCAGGTATTTTTACGGGGGTACTACTTTAACATTTCAATAAATGATAATTGCTAGAAATGTTTTAAATTAGTCCAATTATATTTGTAAACCATGAAATCTAAAGCGATTAGCTTATATGTTGTATTGTTTTTTCTCTGTTCTTTTTCGAGTAGAGCTTCTTTCGTATTGTTGCCAATGGAGGCTGAAGGACAACAAAATCATTTAAAAGCTTATGGTATTACGTATTGGGCTTTAGATAAAAGTTACAAAGTAAGTTGGTTGTTAAATTACAGAGGCGGTTCATTTTTATTGCCCGATGCACCCGAAATTAGAAAAGAATGTCAAATTCGTGGGGTAACTTTTGAAGTGTTATCTGATGCTGCAACGAATACTATATTAGAAGATATCAGTTCTCCCTCGCAAAATATGGAAACGGTTGTTTTAGAAAAAGCACCAAAAATAGCGGTTTATACTCCAAAAGGAAAACAGCCTTGGGATGATGCTGTAACTATGGTATTAACCTATGCTGAAATTCCTTTTACCGAAATTTACGACGAACAAGTATTGTCTGATCAACTACTATTATATGACTGGTTGCATTTACATCATGAAGATTTTACGGGTCAATATGGAAAGTTTTTTGGAAACTATAGAAATACACCTTGGTACATACAACAAAAAGCTGAAGCAGAAGCTTTGGCTAAAAAGTTAGGATATAACAAAGTTTCAGAAGAAAAATTAGCGGTTGCTAAAAAAATCAGAGATTTTGTAATTGGAGGCGGATTTATGTTTGCCATGTGTTCCGCAACAGATAGTTTTGAAATTGCACTTTCTGCGGAAGGAGTAGATATCTGTGAGCCAATGTTTGATGGGGACGATGCTGAACCAAATTACCAAACGAGAATTGATTATTCCAACACATTCGCTTTTAAAGATTATAAGTTAGAACGAAATCCAATTGTTTATGAATTTTCAGACATTGATACAACTGAAGATCATGGAAAAGGTGCTTTTACAATGGATAAAGATTATTTTACGTTAATGGAATATTCCGCAAAATGGGATCCAATTCCTACAATGTTATGCCAAAACCATACTCAATTAATAAAAGGTTTTATGGGACAAACTACTGCTTTTGATGCAATTAAGGTTAAATCTAATGTGTTAATTATGGGAGAATGTAAAATAAATGGTGAAGCACGATACATTCATGGAACAAAAGGTAAAGGAATGTTTACTTTTTATGGAGGTCACGACCCAGAAGATTACCAACACAGAGTAGGAGACGCGCCAACAGTTTTAGATTTGCATCCCAATTCTCCAGGTTATCGTTTAATTTTGAACAATGTGTTGTTTCCTGCCGCTAGAAAGAAGAAGTTGAAAACTTAAGCTGGTTTCAAAATATCCTTAATAATCATCAAATGATGTTTGGTATGTAATGCTAAAAAGTTATCTGTTTCTAGTTTGTTTAAAATTCCAAAAAATGGATGCGGAAAATGAGCGTTTTTATCCAGTTTTTCCCAATCCATTAAATTTCCTTTCACTTTTGATAAACTCAAAGCCAAGGTTTCAGAAGAAATTTCTCCTTCTGGTCTCACAATTTTTGGTGCTTTTGCTTTTCCTCTCGGAATTTTTTTAGCAATGGTTAGAATTAAAAATCGTTTAAAATTAAAATGCCATTGGTAGTTTGATGGATTCGAGTTTTTACAAGCGGTAACAATTTGGTCAATTGTTTTTAGACAGTGTTCAATATGCCAACCTACACTTCCGCCAGAAACCGTATGATTTGTAATTTCAAATTGTAAGATTTTAGATTCTAGCTGATTAATTAAATGCTGTAAGTTTTCCATGTTGCTGTTTTAATGATATAAAAATATATAAAATCCCAAAGACCTATACGGAATTTGGGATTTATATTTAAGGAACTATTATTAAGCTTCTTCGTTTTCTTTGTCTAGATACTCTTGCACCACATCAATGGCATTGGTAATAACATCACTTAAAGCAGTTATAAAGCTTCCGTCTTCTGCACTATTAATGGCATGTTTTAAGGCTTCAACTTCTTTAGTTATAATTTCATGTGTTACTGTTTTACCACTTGCTGCAATTCCTTCTAAAATAAGATTATTTATCTCTTCTTCTGTTCTACCACGTAAGTATTTTTCTTGACGAATAATAATATGATCAAACATTCTAGCGGCAATCATAGCGCATTCTTTAATGTCTTCATCTCTTCGGTCACCAACTCCTGCAATAATTCCGATTT
>JBILST010000138.1:0-6082 GCA_044371865.1 Flavobacterium sp. | reverse complement strand
AGATTCTATTGTCAAAAATAAATATTCCTATTATCTTTGACAAGAATTCATAACTTCCGGAAAATATTATGTTTGAATTTCAACAGTACCTAGGTTTTTTACTTTTCTTAACCATATTAACTATTGGTTTTTGGTTGATGATATTCTTAGTAGGATTTGTTCACTATTGGTTGGGCGGAGCTATTATGGAATTGATTAAAGAGAAAAGAGCTAAAAGACAAGCTGAATTAGAAGGATAATTTTCTTTTAATTTTTAAAATAAAAAAGTCCCGATTTAATCGGGACTTTTTTTATTGTCAGTACTTCAAGAATTATGGTCTTCCCATAAAATCCCCTTCACCACTATCTTCTCTACGTGGTTGTCTGTCTCTTTCGTTTTTCTGTTTGTTGAAACGGTATGTAAAAGTTACCATCACTTGACGAACTCTCCATTGCATTTCACTGTAAGAGCTTACTACATTTGGAATATTTGTTTCCATTATTCTTTTTCTTGAATTAAAAACATCGCTTATATTTAAAGAAATACTTGCTTTATCTTTTAAGATATCTTTGCTAAATGCTAAATTCATAGAAGCTACACCTAATGATTTTCCTTGTGCATTGGTTTGTGGTGCATTGTAAGTAGCATTAGTTTGCCAATCGATTTTATAAGGTAATGTAATTTTAGAAGAAATTCTTGTAAACCAAGTAAACGCCACATTATCAAAATTTTGTGAAATGGTATTTCCTAAATAATCAACATAGCTATAATCACCTTGGGTTTCACTTCTAAAAGTATTGAAGTTACCATTTAATCGCCACCATTTGTATGGAGTATAGTTTAAATTGAATTCAAAACCTGCTCTATATTCTTTTGATAAGTTAATAGGAGTACTTAGTATTACAGGAACACCATCTACAAATAGTCCTGATTCTTTTCTAATAAATTGAAAAGCATCATTTGTAATATTGATATATGCAGAAGTATTAAAAGTTAATTTACTCCATTTTTTTAAATACCCTAAATCGATTGCATCGGTTAATGAAGGATCAATATCAGGATTACCTTGGAAGATATTGATATTACTTGATAACGATGATACAGGGTTTAAGAAACGACCTCTAGGACGGTTAATTCTTTTACTATAACTCAAACTTACAGAACTTGATTCTGAAAATTCATAATTTACAGTAGCCGATGGAAAAAAGTTGTTGTATTTTTTTGTGTTGTAATTGTTTAACGACAACGAATTTACTTCAATATGACTGTCTTCAAAACGCAATCCTAGGAAATAAGAAAACTTGTTAAATTTAGATCCAAATTGAGTGTAAAAAGCATTTACATTTTCAACATATTCTAATGTATTTGAGAAGTCAGAAATTGGAGTTACCATAAAATCTGTTAAGTTCTTTTGAAAACTTCCTCTATAACCAGCTTCAAAACGACCACTTTTTCCTATTGGAAGTACATAATCGGTTTGTAATAAATTTCGTTGTTGCTTATTTATGTTAGTTGTACCTTGTGTTTCTAATGATGAAGGGTCTCCTAATAATTGATCATAAATAGTTGCGAATTCATTTTCTCTATTTTGAGAAGTAGCAAAATCAACGGTTAATTTATGGTCGTCTTTTTTGAATTTTTTTGTAAAGTTTGATGAATATTCAATACTAAATTCGTCACTCTTTTGGTCGTTTAAACGATTTCTAACACCTGTTGGATTATATGATGCATCAAAATAATTGAAATATACATTATCTGGATTTTTTCCATCATTTTCTCTAAATGTTAATGCATTTGTCCAAGTTAATGATTTTGATAGATTTAAATCAATTCCAAAGTTAGCGTTGTAGCCTTCGCTAATTCTATCATTCGTTCTTCTTTCTTCAATAAAACGACTTGTTGTTCCGTCAGCATTAAAATATTCAGCATCTACTAAAGAATTTCCAGGGTTGTTTCTATAATTATATCCAATATTAGAAAACAAGTTATAATCGTCACTTTTCTTATTTAAGTTGATACTTCCACCATAGGTTTCCGGATCACCAGCGTTTACCATAATAGAACCATTAACACCATTTGCTTTTCCTTTACGTAAAACAATATTTATGATTCCACCACCGCCTTCTGCGTCATATCTAGCAGATGGATTGGTAATTACTTCAACTTTTTCAACGGCATCAGCAGGTAATAATTTTAAGGCATCTGCAATATTAATCCCAGCTAAACCTGAAGGTTTTCCATCAATTAAAATTTTCACACTTTCATTACCTCTTAAGGCTACAGTTCCTTCTGCGTCAACAGTTACAGATGGTACATTATCTAATACATCACTTACAGTTCCACCTTTGACCATCATGTCTTTACCCACGTTGTAAACTCTTTTGTCTAGTTTAATTTCAACTGTTGATTTTTCAGCAATAATGTCAATATCTTTCAATTGAGCCACATCAGCTTCCATTTGTATGGTGCCTAAATTGGTATCTGTAGTGAATTCTTTTTGTGGAATATTTATGTTTTTAAAAGAAATATATTCAGCTCTTACGTTGTAATTACCCGCAGCTACTTCAAATTTAAAAATACCATTTTGATCAGTAATTCCTCCTGAAAGTTGTTTGGTTTTTATGTTTTCAAATACAATAGTAGCGTATTCTAAAGGAAGGTCTGTCCCTTTTTCAATTACTTTTCCAGAAATGGTAATTTTTTTACCTTCAGGTCTTTGAGCAAGTGCAGTTAGACTTACGAATAATGTCACTGCAAGAATTAGAATTTTTTTGTTCATTTTGAATTTTTTCCAAATAAGACTACAAAAGTAACTTTTGGTTTAGCCATAGTTTCCTAAATCTTTGTTAAAAGTGCTAAAGGATTTCGTTAATCTTTTCTTTGGGCCTAGCTATTATTGCTTTATTTTCATTTACTATAATTGGTCTTTCAATTAATTTTGGATTTTCAAGCATGGCTTGAATGATTTGTAAATCGCTTAATTCTTTTCCTTTGTAATTTTCAACCCAAATACTTTCTTTGGTTCTAACGAGTTCGATTGGATGTATGTTTAGTTTTTTTATAACTTCTTCTAACTCGACTTTTGTAAAAGGTTCGTCAAGATATTTTCGTATTTTAAAAGGTTGGTTTAAGTTTTCAATTTCGCATAAACCTTCTCTTGATTTTGTGCATCTGGGATTGTGGTAAATAGTTATCATATTTTCTTTTTTACAAAGAAATAAAAAATAGTACTTTAGTGGCAAACTTAAGAACACTAAAAATTATGTATATAGAACAATTAAAAAACCGTAAATACAGTTTGGGAAGTTATATTCCAATTCCTTTGGGATTTATTTTATTGATGATTTTTAATTATTTAATGTCTGATGGAGTTGATACCAATGAGGTTATCCAACAGACTATTAGTATGATAGGAGTTAATTTGACTTTTGTTGTTTTGGTTGGTCCATTAGCTTTTGGATTGTTGTTGGTTTTATTTTGGGTAAAATTTATTCAAGGTCAATCACTTCTGAGTTTGACTACATCACGAGCAAAAATAGATTGGAAACGCGTTTTTTTCTCCTTCTTTTTGTGGGCAAGTATTACAACTTTGATGATAGTGTCACTTTATTATACTCAACCGGCTAATTTTGTTTGGAATTTTAAACCAGAAAAGTTTTTTATTTTTTTAGTATTAGCCCTATTTTTAATTCCAATGCAAACTAGTTTTGAAGAATATCTTTTTAGAGCTCACATGATGCAAGGAATTGGATTGGCTACAAACAGCAGATTAATACCTTTAATTATTACATCGGTTTTATTTGGTTTAATGCATATTGCTAATCCAGAAGTTGGTAAAATTGGTTACATTATTATGGTGTATTACATTGGGACAGGTTTTTTCCTTGGTATCATTACACTTATGGACGAAGGGTTAGAATTAGCATTAGGATTTCACGCAGCTAATAATTTAGTTGGTGCATTGTTATTAACGGCCGATTGGACTGCTTTTCAAACCAATTCTGTTTTAAAAGATTTATCAGAACCTTCTGCAGGTTTTGATATTCTAATGCCTGTGTTTGTTATCTTCCCAATTTTGTTGTTTGTTTTTTCTAAAGTTTATAGTTGGACCAATTGGAAAGCAAAATTGACTGGTAGATTAATAGAAATTAACATCAAACCAAATGATACCTTATCATAAAAATATTCATAATCGCTTTAAGATTAATGGAATTCATTTAGACAAAGAAGCTGTTTTTCTCTTTTCTTATAGTTTAATTAAAGAAGGAGATGCATTTGAAAAGGAGTTAGGTAATTTCTTGTTAGATTGGTTTGACGACAAAGAAACCATTGAGTTAACAACTTCTGGGACTACTGGAACACCTAAAAATATTACAATAAATAAGCAATCAATGGTGCATTCTGCTATTGCAACAGCAGATTTTTTTGATTTACATCCGCAAGATAAAGCATTGTTGTGTCTTCCTCCGCGCTATATTGCAGGGAAGATGATGATTGTAAGAGCTATAATTATTGGATTAGAATTAGATATTTTAACACCAACTTCTCATTTAGACGATTTACAATTAGATAAGAATTATGATTTTGTAGCTTTAGTTCCTTTACAAGCTGAAAATAGCTTAGATAAGTTGCACCAATTCAAAAAGATTATAATAGGTGGTGCTAAAGTTTCAGATGAGCTAGCTAATAAATTACTATTGATTCCATCTGATATTTACGAAACATATGGTATGACAGAAACAATAACCCATATTGCAGCTAAAAAAATAGGGGAGGATTATTTTAATGTCTTATCACATGTTACTGTATCAATAGACGCTAGAAATTGTTTAGTAATTGATGCGCCAAGTATTTCCCCTGAAAAAATTGTAACTAATGACATTGTTGAAATTCAAAACAGCAAACAATTCAAATGGTTAGGACGTTATGATAATGTAATTAATAGTGGAGGAATTAAATTATTTCCGGAACAAATTGAAGCTAAGTTAACTTCAAAATTAACGAATAGGTTTTTTATTTCTGGGCAACCAGATGCTGTTTTGGGAACTAAAGTTGTTTTAATTATTGAGGGTGAAGAATATAAAATTGATGCAGACTTTTTTAACTCATTATCAAAATTTGAAAAACCGAAAGAAATCTTTTTTGTTTCTCAATTTTCAGAGACTGCCACTAATAAAGTAAATCGAATACAAACATTGAAAAGTATAAGTAAATTAAAAAAATAAAAGAAGACTAATTGTCTTCTTTTATTTTAACAAAAAACTGATTATCATAAATTTGAAAACTTTTTTTGCTTAGTTTTTTTAATTTTATTTTTTGTTCTTCGATGGTTGGCTGTAATCTAATTTTAGCATCATCAAATCCAATATCAATGGGCATATTAAAATCATCATTAGTATTATCCCAAGAGTAATATAGATAATCGCCTTTTATTTTGTATAAGAAAACAGGAACTTGGTTGGTATACAGATATTGTTGAAATATAGGTGATAAATTTATGCCCGAAGCCTTGTTGAAATAATCAATAACTGTGTCAGAGGTAATGATTTTCTTTTTAAAAGTTTCTGAATAATTGTATAAAATTTTCCACCATTTTTCATCATCCCCAATAACGTGTCTTAGAGTGTTTAATAGTAAAGAACCTTTGTAATACATATCTCCAGAACCTTCATTATTTACGCCATATTGACCAATGATAGGTTTGTCATTTCTAACGTTTCTTGCTTGACCGTTTACATATTTCATGGCATCATTATAGCCTTTAATGCATTCGATAAATACTGTTTCAGAATAAGTTGTAAAACCTTCGTGAATCCACATATCTGCTATATCAGTACTAGTAATACTATTTCCAAACCATTCGTGTCCGGTTTCGTGTATGGTTATAAAATCAAAAAACATCCCAACGCCGGTGCCAGATAAGTCCATACCCATATATCCTTTTTTGTACTTATTTCCATAAGCTACAGCACTTTGATGTTCCATGCCTAAATAAGGGGTTTCAACTAATTTATAGCCATCTTCCCAAAAAGGATAGCGACCAAATTTAGATTGAAAACATTCCATCATTGGTTTTACTTCCATAAAATGTTCACGAGCTTT
>JBILST010000137.1:0-6095 GCA_044371865.1 Flavobacterium sp. | reverse complement strand
TATTTTGGTTAATACTTTAGAATTCATACCCACATTTTCAGGAATTGAAAATCCTAGTCGTTTAATTTCTAAAGTTTCAATACCTTCATTTACTTTAAATTCATCATCAATTGAAACTGGTAATTTCCCTTTTGCTCCCATAGCACCAAAGATAATTTGAGGAGCAATAGTTTGGGCAATATTGTTATTTTGATAAGCAACAACAATCGTTTCAATATCTTCAAAGTTTTTTAAATTGGTTAGTGAATAAGGTTTACTAAAACAAGTTAAAATAACATCATTTTGTTTGGCAATTTGATTTATCCAAAGCATCTCTTTGAAGTTCAAATTGTGATTTCTCCATGCGCCATCTTGTTTGTGATAGCCAATAATTACCTTAGTAAAATCTTGCAATTGTACTAAAACTGAATCTAAGTTTTTTGAAGTAATTTCGCTAATAACTGCGTAGTTTCTCAAATGCAATAAAAACGTATCTGATTTATCATTACCTAATTTAATGTATGCAATTTTTTCTTTTTCAATATCTCGAATTGGGACTAACTTATCATGATTTTTTATTACCGTAACTGCATTTTCATACAACTTATAATTTAATGCATCAAATTCAACTGCATTCAAATCATTGTATAAATTATCTAAAACAATTGGTTGGTAATTATTTAAATTTGCCTTGTATTTATAACCCAAAATTTTTTTTACTGAGTACATTAAACGTTCATCAGTTATAGTTCCTAACGTATAGGCTTCTTTAAACTTTTTAATTGCCACAGGAACATTTTCAGCAAATAGTAACACATCATTTCCTGCTAAAAAAGCTTCTAAATCTATATCGCCTGGTTTTTTAAAATTACTGGCGCCTTTCATATTTAGTGCATCCGTAAAAATTAAACCTTCAAATTGTAACTCTTTTTTTAATATGTCTGTAACTACAGGATATGAAATAGAAGTTGGATAATTTTCTCGAGGTTCTATACTTGGCACATTTAAATGCGCCACCATGACACTAGTTAATCCATTCTTGATTAATTCTTTGTAAGGATATAATTCCACTTCATTCAATCGATTTCTATCAAAATTAACCACAGGCAAAGTATGATGCGAATCTGTAGAAGTATCACCATGACCAGGGAAATGCTTAGCCGTTGCAAATACACCTTCATCTTGTAAACCTTTCATAAGTGCTAAAGCACGCATGGTAACATTTTCTTTCGTTTCTCCAAATGATCGATTTCCAATAATTGGATTTTTAGGATTTGTATTGATGTCTACAACAGGTGCAAAATTGAAATGAATACCCATTCGCTTAGACTGTATTGCCATTTGATTTCCAGCTTTTTCAATCAACTTCATATCTTGAACAGCACCTAATGTCATGTTCCAAGGATAACGATAAGTAGAATCTAAACGCATACTTAATCCCCACTCTGCATCAATTCCTACAAATAAAGGAACTTTAGATTTTGCTTGATACCGATTAGTTAATTTTGCTTGTCGAACTGGACCTCCTTGAAAAAAAATAACTCCACCAATTTTATATTCTTCTACTAATTTATCAATTGATTTATTATGTGCTTCATCTTTATTTGAATAGGCAGCCACCATAAATAATTGACCTACTTTTTCTTCAAACGAAAATTGATTATAAATGCTATCCACCCATACTTCCTGTGTCACTTGTTTAACTGACAAAACTGGTTGTGGTGTGGTTTGAGAAAATGATATATGTATTGAAACTATTAAACAAAATAGTATATAAAAATGTCGCATAAATAATTTTTTGATTTTTGTACTAAGAACTAAATCTATGCCAAATTACTACATTTCTTATTTAAACAAAAAACTGTTAAGTTTATTTTAAGAAGAAAGTTTAAAATGACATTAATATGGTTCTCGACTGTAATAATATATTAAAGCTATGGCAATAAATCAATGTGTCGGTCATGGTATCCTAATAAATAAAGAACACCATCTAATCCAATACTTGAAATGGCACTTTGAGCATTATCTTTTACTTTAGGTTTGGCATGAAATGCAATTCCTAAGCCCGCCAAATTTAGCATTGGTAAATCATTTGCACCATCACCAATAGCAATGGTTTGGCTAATATGTAAACCTTCTTTATGAGCAAGTTCTTTTAAATATTCTGCCTTTTTATTTCCATCAACTATTTCACCAATATAACCGCCAGTTAAAACGCCATCTTTGATTTCTAATTGATTTGCAAATACATAATCGATGCCTAATTCTTTCTGCAAATAATTCCCAAAATAGGTAAATCCGCCAGAAAGAATTGCCGTTTTAAAGCCATACGTTTTAAGAGTATCAATTAATCTTCTAGCGCCTTTTGTAATTGGTAAATTGATTGCAACCTTTTCTAACACATCTTCTTTTAATCCTTTAAGAAGTAGCATTCGTTGTTTAAAACTTTCGTTAAAATCAATTTCACCTTGCATAGCCAATTCTGTAATGGCACGAACTTGTTCTCCTACACCTGCCAACTCAGCAAGTTCATCAATAACTTCTGTTTGAATTAAAGTAGAATCCATATCAAAACAAACTAAGCGTCTATTTCTTCTATAAATATTATCTTCTTGAAAAGCAATATCAACATCTAAATCTCTTGATATTTGCATGAACTTTTCTGTAAACTCTGATTTGTCTTCAATTATCCCTCGAATTGATAATTGAATTGATGCTCTTGGATAATCGTCTTCATTAATTAATGAAGCTCTTCCCGTTAAACGTTTTATTGCATCAATATTTAAGTTTTTTTCTGAAATAACTTTTGTTACTTCTGATATTTGTTCGGCGGTTAATTTTTCGCCTAAAAGCGTTACAATGTATCTATCTTTTCCCTGAAGACTTACCCATTTTTCGTAATCTTCAAGTGTAATAGGTTTAAATTTTGCTTTAATACCTAATTCATAAGATTTAAACAATAAATCTTTTAAAACTGCAGCAGATTTTTTTCCTGATTTAATCTGAAAAAGGATTCCTAACGATAATGTATCATGGATATTTGCTTGCCCTATATCTAAGACCTTAGCATCATAGGCTGCTAAAACAGCCGTTAAAGAAGAAGTTAAACCTGGTTTGTCTTGTCCTGAGATATTTAATAAAAAGATATCGCTAGCCATAAATTTTAAAGTAAGTATTGTATTGGTAGTTACTAAAAAAATCTATTATGCCAACTATCACTAGCAGGAACTTCCCAAAAATCTTTCCACTCACCTAAAGTGTTTAATAGATTATTAAAAACGATAGTGTTTTCTGATACCGCTTTTTCTTTGGCTAATTTTTTAAATTCAATAAGTGGCTTAAAGGCAACATGTTCACCAACTTTGAAAGTTACATTCATTTTATCTAGTAAATCAACACTATATTTTTGTTCTAAGTTTTGAATTAATTGCACTGAAGCATCGATTGAGCAACCTGTAGCTGCTTGTACTTCTTGGTTAACAGCAATTATAATAAAACGATTATAGCGAGTTACAAAAGATGCCTCAAGAGATTGTCCATGAGAAGTCCAATTATCAATAAATAATTTTAACTCAGATTCCATTTCTTGAATTTCTAAATCTGAAAATTTTCTATTGGATTGATATATCCAAATTTTCGAATCGTCTGGTAAACTTTCAAAAGGTACAAACATGATTATTTTTTAATTATATCAGTAACAATTTTATAAGATACAAACTTCCCTAATTTAGCATCGTACAATTCCATTTCATAATACGTAACGTCTACTTCATCAGTAGCTTTTAGCACTTTATCTGTTAATAAAAATGCATTATCAAAATTACTTAACAAAATAAATTGATTGGTTTTTCCAGTTGCTTCTTTTACTACAAAAGTTATGAATTGTTCTGTTTTTATTTCAGAAACTTTACCCGAAACTGATAATTCTTCACTTTCATCAGGTGCAGCTTCTTCTTCTTCATCAAGCATGAATTTGAAAATAGTAGGACACTTTGATCCCATTTTTTTTCCAACATCATATCCTAATTCTTCCATTTTTTTATCGTTAGAAATAACATCTTTGCCATAATGTTTTTCAACATCCTTTTCAAATGCATTGATTCCTTCAAGCAAACAAATTCCAATTGTTAATTCGAAATTTTCTTTTGTAATTTCTTGTTTACCTGCACAACCACATGCTTTTTCAGCTAATTTTTCAGACAATTGATCTTTAGTAAGTTTTTGTGCAAATGCAATATTTCCAACAAGTACTAATAATAATAGTATTTTTTTCATTTTAAGTTTTTAATTTATAAATTTTGTGCATTTGCAATTATTTCGGCAATATCTAACACTTTAACTTCATTTTCTTTATGTGCAAATTTTACCCCATCAGTCATCATTGTATTACAATACGGACATCCGGTTGCAATGATATTTGGTGTTGTTTCAAGAGCGTCTTGAGTTCTTAAAACATTAATATCCATATTGCCTTTTTCTGGCTCTTTAAACATTTGTGCTCCTCCAGCTCCACAACATAAAGCATTATTTTTACTTCGTTTCATCTCAACAATTTGTGCGTTTGTTTGAGACAATATTTCTCTTGGAGCTTGGTATTCATTGTTAGCTCTACCTAAATAACAAGGGTCATGAAAAGTAATACGACTACCTTTATACGTATCTTTATTAAAATCAATACGTCCTTCTTTTAAAAGCTGTTGAATAAATTGAGTGTGATGTACAACTTCATAATTTCCACCTAAGCTTGGATACTCATTTTTTAAGCAATTAAATGAATGCGGATCACAGGTTACGATTTTCTTTACTTCGTAAGCATTAAGCAATTCAATATTCATTAAAGCTTGCATTTGAAATAAAAACTCATTTCCAGCTCTTTTTGCTACATCTCCTGTACAACTTTCTTCTGTACCCAAAACTGCAAAATTTACATTTGCTTTATTTAATATTTTAACGAAAGCTCTAGAAATTTTTTTTGCTCTGTCATCGAAACTACCAGCAGAACCTACCCAAAATAAAATTTCAGGTTGTTTTCCTTCGGCAATCATTTGGGCCATTGTTGGTACAATTAAATTTTCAGACATATTATATACTATTTATGATAGTTAATGTAAAATTATTCGTTTACCCAATTTAAACGATCCATTTGATTATATTGCCAAGGAGCGCCGTTGTTTTCAATATTACTCATCATATTGTTTAATTCCGTTGGTGCTGCACTTTGCTCCATTACCAAATAACGACGCATATCGATAATAATTGATAACGGACTAATATTAATTGGACATTCTTCAACACATGCATTACAAGTTGTACAAGCCCATAATTCTTCTGGCGTAATGTAATTGTTTAATAAAGATTTTCCATCATCTACAAAAACACCTTTATTTAAATCAATATTTCTTCCTACTTCCTCTAAACGATCACGCGTATCCATCATGATCTTACGAGGTGATAATTTTTTTCCTGTTTGATTTGCCGGACATGAAGATGTACAACGACCACACTCAGTACAACTGTAAGCGTTTAATAATTGAACCCAATTTAAATCCTGAACATCTGAAGCACCGAATTTTGCTGGCACAGCATCTGGATTTGCTGGAGCTGCAAATGGATCAGCACTTGGATCCATCATTAATTTTACTTCGTTTGTTACACTTTGCAAATTATCTAATTTACCTTTCGCATTTAAGTCCGCAAAGAATGTATTTGGGAAAGCCAATAAAATGTGTAAATGTTTAGAGAAATATAAATAGTTTAAGAAAACTAAGATTCCTGCAATGTGTAACCACCAAGCAGCTCTTTCTATAACAACCACTATGCCTTCACTCATTCCATTAAACATTGGCGCTATAAATTGAGAAATTGGAAAACTTCCAGCCGAATTATAATGACCTATTCCTAAATTTTGCAAATGAAAATCAGCTGCATTCATTATCAAGAATAACGACATCAATACAACTTCAAAATATAAAATATAATTAGCATCATTTCTAGGTTTTCCATCTAAATCGGAACTTGCAAAACGACCTAATTTGGTAACGTTTCTTCTAATCCAAAAGATGACAACAGTGATTAAAACTAAGAATGCTAAAATTTCGAAGGAACCAATTAACACA
>JBILST010000139.1:0-6037 GCA_044371865.1 Flavobacterium sp. | reverse complement strand
TTATTAGAAGATTTACGGCTGGAGTTAAAATGGTGGAGATTGATGCGACGGGAAGACTTTTAATTCCAAAAGATTTAGTGGTTTTTGCTCAAATTGATAAAGATATTGTATTGAATTCAGCTATCAATATCATCGAAATTTGGGATAAAGATAAATATGAAAATGCGATTGAAAACGCTACGGATGATTTCGCGGATTTAGCAGAAGAGGTAATGGGTAATTTAAATGACGACGAAGATGGAATATCATAATCCAGTATTGTTAAAAGAGACAGTTGATGGATTGAATATTCGTCCTGATGGTGTTTATGTGGATGTTACTTTTGGTGGTGGCGGACATTCGAGAGAAATTATGAGTCGTTTGGGTGAAAACGGAAAATTATTCGCTTTTGACCAAGATTTAGATGCTTTGAAAAATGCCATTGACGACGAACGATTTACTTTGATTAATGAAAATTTTAGATTCATAAAACGATTTTTACGTTTCCACGGAATTAAGCAAGTGGATGGAATTTTAGCTGATTTAGGAGTTTCGTCGCACCAATTTGATGTGGCTGAAAGAGGTTTTTCAACCCGTTTTGACGCTGAATTGGATATGCGAATGAATCAAAAAGGTGATATCAGTGCATACCATGTAGTAAACGAATATGATGAGCAAGAAATTTCTCGTGTCTTGTTCAATTATGGTGAGTTAAAAAATGCTAGAGCCATGGCAAATGTAATTGTTACGGCTCGAAAAGATAAAGAAATCAAGAATTCTGAACAATTAAAGCAAGTGTTAGCTAAGTTTTTGCCAGCGCACAAAAGCAATAAGATTTTAGCTCAAATCTATCAAGCGATTCGTATTGAGGTAAATCAAGAAATGGAAGTGCTGAAAGAGTTTTTGGAACAGTCTTTAGAGATATTAAAACCAGGAGGAAGGTTGAGTGTGATTTCATATCATTCTTTAGAAGATAGATTAGTGAAAAGATTTGTGAAAAATGGCATGTTTGAAGGAGAGCCAGAACGCGATTTCTTTGGAAATTTTGAAGTTCCTTTTAAAACCATTGAAAAATTAATTGTGCCTTCTGATGAAGAAATTGCAATCAATAATAGAGCTCGAAGTGCAAAATTAAGAGTATCCGAAAAGATTTAATAGTATGAAAGACGGAATTTACAGTTTGTTAAAAGCAAAGTTTCTTATTAGTGATGACGCTCTTAAGAACTGGAAATTTATTGTTTTTCTTGTGATTTTAGGAATGTTTGCTATTGCTAATAATCATCAATACGATGCTAAAAATTATAGAATTACCGAATTGAGTAATCAAGTAAAAGAATTGCGTTCCGAGTTTGTAGATCGTCGATCTGAATTGATGAAATTAAAAATGGAATCTACCGTGGCAAAGAAAATGGAAGTACGACAAATTCTGCCTTCAGAAGTACCTCCAGTTAAAATTGTAGTTGAAGATAAAGAAAGTAAAAAAAGTTTTTGGGATAAATTAAAAATATGGCAATAGAAGATAAAAAAATATCGTATCGCATGTATTTTGTAGCTGTCGTGTTTTTCATGATGGCTGTATTTATTTTGATAAAACTGAATAACATTCAATGGGTGGAAGGAAAATATTATCGTCAACTTGCCAAAGAAAGAACAGTTAAAAATTTTACTATTCCAGCAAATAAAGGAAATGTGTATTCTTCAGATGGAAGTTTATTAGCAACTTCAATTCCTGAATATACTGTTTATTTTGATGCTGTAGCACCTACATCAGAACTTTTTAAAGAAACAGTACAAGGACTTTCCGATTCGTTGTCGGTTATGTTTGGAAAATCATCCGGACATTATCAAGCAAAATTACAGAAAGCTAGAGCTAATAAAAGTCGCTACGTTTTCATTGCAAAAAAGTTGAGTTATACTGAGCAAATGCGTTTGAAATCATTTCCCTTGTTTAACAAAGGTGCTAACAAAGGCGGCTTAATTATTGAACAAAAAATTGTGCGAGAACATCCAATTGGACTCGTTGCAAAAAGAACAATAGGTTATGAGCGTTCTAACGAAGATGGAAAAGGATTAGAATATGCTTTCCGTAATTATCTGAATGGAAAAAACGGCCATCGTATGATGCAAAAAATTGCAAAAAATCAATGGAAACCTATTAGCGATATTAATGAAAAAGAGCCTCAAGACGGCTATGATATTATTTCTACAATAGACGTTTATATTCAAGATATTGCTCACCATGCTTTATTGAAACAATTAGAGTATTATACTGCAGATCATGGTTGTGTGGTAGTAATGGAAACAAAAACAGGACACATCAAAGCAATTTCAAATTTAGGAAGAGCAGATGATGGATCGTATTATGAAACACAAAATTACGCAATAACTGAGTCTCACGAACCAGGTTCAACATTCAAATTAATTGATTTAATAGCCGTTTTAGATGACAAAAAAGCGGATACAAGTACCGTTTATGATTCTAATGGAGGTGAGATTCAATATTTTGGACGAAAAGTAAGAGATTCAAAACCAGGTGGGTATGGGAAAATTTCTTTAGCGAAAGGTTTTGAAGTGTCATCCAATACGGTTTTGGTTCAATCTGTTTATAAAAACTATAAAGATAATCCAAAACAATTTGTAGATAGAATTAATAGTTACGGATTAAATAAGCCATTAGGATTACCTATTAAAGGGGAAGGTAAGCCCTACGTTCCACAACCAGGAACAAACGGTTGGTCTGGCACAACCTTGCCTTGGATGGCGTTTGGATATAATGTTTCAATGACTCCATTACAGACGTTGACTTTATATAATGCAGTAGCTAATAATGGTGTAATGGTGAAGCCAATTTTTGTTAGTGAAATAAAAGAATGGAATAAAACCATAAAGAAATACAATACAGAAATAATTAATCCAAATATTTGTTCAAAAGAAACACTGAATAAAGTTCAAGCCGTTCTCGAAAACGTGGTAAAAAAAGGAACAGGTTCTAAACTTTATTCCAAAGATTTCTCTATGGCGGGAAAAACAGGAACTGCTCAAGTAGGTTATAAAGACAAATCAAAAATGTATTATGCATCATCATTTGTAGGGTATTTTCCAGCAAATGAGCCCAAATATTCATGCATTATAGTTGTTCACAAGCCAAACGTTGCTGCGGGATATTATGGTGCGGATGTTGCCGGTCCTGTTTTCAAAAGAATCGCGCAAAAAATATTTACCGATTCGCCTTCTATGAATCATGTTAAAAATATTGATGCAAAAGTAGCGAGCCAAGAGAAAAACTATGCGGCATATTATAAAAAAGCAGAAAATGAAGAGCGAATCGTACCTAATGTAAAAGGAATGGAAGGAATGGATGCTGTGGCTTTATTAGAAAATTTAGGATTAAAAGTAAAAGTAATTGGTATCGGAAGAGTTAAAAAACAATCCTTAACATCAGGACAAGCTTTTAATAAAAATCAAACTATTATAATCGAATTATCGTGAAGCAATTAAAAGACATATTATATAAAGTAGGAATTGAAGCAGTTCATGGAGCTACTGATATTACTATTTCAAAAATTGAATTCGATTCTAGAAAAATTGAGTTGAATGATGTTTTTGTAGCTATCAGAGGCACACTCTCTGATGGTCATGATTATATTGAAAAAGCCTTGGCTTTGGGAGCAATTGCGGTTATTTGTGAAGAGTTTCCAAGTGTAATTGTAAATGGTGTTACTTACGTTAAAGTTAAAGATTCAAACGAAGCTTTAGCTTTTTTGGCTGCAAATTACTACGATAATCCTTCTGAAAATATCAGATTAGTTGGAATTACTGGAACTAATGGTAAAACTACTATTGCTTCGTTATTGTATCAATTGTTTAAAAAGGCAGGTTATAAAGTTGGTTTGTTATCGACTGTAAAAATCATGGTTGACGAACAAGAATTCAAAGCCACACATACAACTCCTGATTCTTTAACTATCAATAAGTATTTAGATTTGATGGTGCAAGAAGGTTGCGAGTTTTGTTTTATGGAAGTAAGTTCTCACGGTGTTCATCAAAAAAGGACTGAAGCTCTGCGTTTTGTTGGAGGTGTTTTTACAAATTTATCTCACGATCATTTAGATTACCATAATACGTTTGCAGAATATCGCGATGTAAAAAAATCGTTTTTTGATAGTTTAACTAAAGACGCTTTTGCAATTACCAATATCGACGATAAAAACGGTTTGGTGATGCTTCAAAATACGAAGGCTAAAAAACTTAGTTATGCATTAAAATCATACGCCGATTACAAAGCACAAATTTTAGAAAATCAACTAACAGGATTGTTGTTAAAAATAAATGATAACGAAGTTTGGGTAAAATTAATTGGTTCGTTTAATGCTTATAATTTATTGGCTATTTATGGAGTTGCCGTAGAATTAGGTATTGAAAAAGAAGAAGCATTAAGACTACTATCAGAATTAGAAAGTGTTTCTGGGAGATTTCAATTCATCGTTTCAAACTCAAAAATTACGGCTATCGTAGATTATGCGCACACGCCTGATGCTTTGGAAAATGTATTGAAAACCATTGAAGATATTCGAACTAAAAACGAGCAGTTAATAACCGTTGTGGGTTGTGGTGGAGATAGAGATAAAACGAAAAGACCCATCATGGCAAATATTGCGTCATCCATGAGTGATAAAGCCATTTTTACGTCAGATAATCCAAGAACCGAAAATCCAGAAACAATTATCGAAGAAATGGAAAAAGGGGTTGAACCTCAAAATTTCAAGAAAACAGTTTCGATTTTAGATAGAAAGCAAGCCATTAAAACCGCTTGTCAATTGGCAAATCCAAACGATATTATTCTTATCGCAGGAAAAGGTCATGAAACGTATCAAGAAATAAATGGAGTGCGTCATGATTTTGATGATTTAAAAATAGTAACTGAATTATTACAACAATTGAACAAATAAAAAGTAACATTTAAGTTTTCAAGAGCTAAACTTTAAAACTTATTAACCCATAAACTTTTAAACTATGTTATATTACATCTTTAAATACTTAGACAAAGCCTTTGATGTTCCAGGAGCAGGAGTGTTTCAATACATTACTTTTCGCTCGGCATTAGCTTTTATCTTATCGTTGTTAATTGCAACGATTTATGGAAAAAAAATCATCAATTACTTAAGAAACCAACAAGTAGGTGAAACCGTTCGTGAGCTAGGTTTAGAAGGGCAAACACAAAAAGCAGGAACGCCTACAATGGGAGGAATCATCATTATTTTAGCAACTTTAATTCCAGTTTTGTTATTGGCTAAGTTGAATAATATTTATATTATTATGTTGATTGTAACTACACTTTGGATGGGTACAATTGGTTTTATTGATGATTATATCAAAATTTTCAAAAAAGACAAACAAGGTTTAAAAGGGATTTTTAAAGTAATCGGACAAGTTGGTTTAGGTTTAATCGTAGGAACGGTTTTGTATTTGAGTCCAGATGTAACCGTTAGAAAAGATACATTAACATCACGAGTTAAAATTGAAAACAATATTAAACCATCAGATTTAGAAGAAAAATCGACAGCTACTACCATTCCTTTTTTTAAAAATAACGAATTTGATTACGCAGAAGTATTGTCTTTTATGGGTGATGACTATAAAAATTATGCTTGGTTGATTTTTATTCCAATGGTAATTTTAATCATTACAGCAGTTTCAAACGGAGCCAATTTAACTGATGGAATTGATGGTTTAGCAGCAGGAACTTCCGCAATTTCGGTACTAACACTCGGATTGTTCACTTTCGTTTCGGGTAACATTATTTTCTCCGATTATTTGAACATCATGTATATCCCAAATTCGGGTGAAATGACGGTTTACATTGCGGCATTCGTTGGAGCTTTAGTTGGATTTTTATGGTACAACGCGTATCCAGCATCTGTATTCATGGGTGATACGGGAAGTTTAACCATTGGTGGAATTATTGCTGTAATTGCAATTGCAATTCGTAAGGAATTAATGATTCCAGTCGTTTGTGGTATTTTCTTAGCCGAAAATTTATCTGTAATGATTCAAGTAG
>JBILST010000037.1:0-13599 GCA_044371865.1 Flavobacterium sp. | reverse complement strand
TACTAAAAAGAAATACGGTGAAGGAAGACGTATTTTCCTAATGTCGCCTTTGCATCATCATTATCAGAAAAAAGGCTATCACGAAAGTAGAATTGTAACTCGTTTTTGGATTGTCGGAATTCTATTAGCAATTTTCTCACTCGTTTCTTTAAAATTAAGATAAGATGCGACTAGTAGTTTTAGGCGGAGGTGAAAGTGGTGTAGGAACCGCCATCTTGGGGCAGCAAAAAGGATATGATGTTTTTGTTTCGGATTTCGGAAAAATAAAAGAAAATTATAAAGAAGTTCTTTGTATTAATGGAATCGCTTGGGAAGATGAAAAGCATACAGAAGAATTAATTCTGAATGCAGATGTGGTGATGAAAAGCCCTGGTATTCCTGAAAAAGCACCCATCGTAAAAAAGCTAATCGAGAAAGGAATTCCAGTAATTTCTGAAATTGAATTTGCTGTTCAGTTTACCGATGCTACCACAGTTGGAATTACAGGAAGCAACGGAAAAACAACAACAACGCTTTTAACCTATCATGTGTTGAAACAAGCGGGTTTAAATGTTGGATTGGCGGGTAATATTGGAAAAAGCTTTGCTTGGCAGGTAGCCGAGAATAAACATGATATTTATGTGTTGGAGTTAAGTAGTTTTCAGTTGGACGGAATCATCAATTACAAGCCACACATTGCCATTATCACGAACATTAGTCCAGATCATTTAGATAGATATAATTACGATTACAATTTATACATCGGGTCTAAATTCAGAATTACAAAAAACCAAACTGAAGCTGATTATTTGATTTATGATAATGAAGATGAAGCGATTCAAAATTGGTTGAACAATAATAAGATTAAAGCAAACAAAGTTCCTTTTTCACTGATAACAAAGCCAGAAAATGAAGGAGCATTTTTAGAAGATAACAACATTAACAGCACAATTAATAAAGAACTATTTACTATGCCAATCAACGAACTAGCCCTAGAAGGAAAACACAATATTAAAAATGCAATGGCAGCAACAGCTGTGGCGCAATTATTGAATATTAGAAAGCAAACTATTAGAGAGAGTTTGACAAATTTCCAAGGTGCAGAGCACCGTTTAGAAAAGGTATTGAAAATTCAAGGTGTGCAATACATCAACGATTCTAAGGCAACGAATGTGAATTCTGTTTTTTACGCTTTAGATAGTATGACAACGCCAACGGTTTGGATTGTGGGTGGTGTTGACAAAGGAAATGATTATGATGAATTGATGCCGTTTGTACGCGAAAAAGTAAAAGCAATTGTGTGTTTGGGTGTTGATAATACAAAAATCATTAATGCATTTAATAATGTGGTAGATGTAATGGTAGAAACAACCTCTATGTCTGAAGCGGTTCAGTTGGCTCAACGTTTAGCTGAAAAAGGAGATTCTGTTTTGTTGTCGCCAGCGTGTGCAAGTTTCGATTTATTTGAAAACTACGAAGACAGAGGACAACAATTCAAACAAGCAATATTTAATTTGTAAAATCTGCTGTTAACTATTCAAAATGCAATAACTAAACACAATCTAGGAAATACAACTATGTTTCTATGTGTTTCAAAAAAATAAAAAATGTTCGATATCATTGGTAAAATAAGAGGAGATAAAACCATTTGGGCCATAGTTTTTCTATTGGCTTTGGTTTCTTTTTTGCCAGTTTATAGTGCGAGTACCAATTTAGTTTATGTTATTGGAAAAGGAACTACCATTGGTTATTTGTTTAAGCATTTTGTACATGTAATGTTAGGTTTCGGAATTATATTTTTTATTCACAAAACACCATATCATTACTTTAAAGCATTTTCTATATTCGGAATTCCATTAGTAATATTGTTGTTAGTTTATACATTATTCAAAGGTACTGTTATTGATGGAGCTAATGCCAGTCGTTGGATTCAAATTCCTTTTATTGGTATTGGTTTTCAAACTTCTACGTTAGCATTTATTGTATTAATGATTTATGTAGCACGTTATTTAGCTAAAGTAAGTGATAAGGAATATTCGTTCAAAGATTCGTTGTTGGAATTATGGGCGCCTGTTTTTGCCATTTTAGCATTAGTACTTCCAGCGAACTTTTCAACTACAGCTTTGATTTTTTCAATGGTGTGTATGTTGGTTTTTATTGGACAATATCCCATGCGATATCTAGGAATTATCATTGGGGCAGGTATTGTGAGTTTAACTATGTTCATATTGGTGGCTAAAGCTTTTCCAGATGCGATGCCTAATCGTGTGGATACTTGGATGAGTCGTGTAGATAGTTTTTTTGATGATACGCCAAACGAAGATGATTATCAAATTGAAAAAGCAAAAATAGCAGTAGCATCCGGAAAAATTTACGGATTAGGTCCTGGAAAAAGTGTACAGAAAAACTTTTTACCACAATCGTCTTCCGATTTTATTTTCGCAATTATTGTCGAAGAATATGGGTTAGTAGGTGCTTTAGGGATTATCGGATTGTATTTGTTATTGTTCATTCGTTTTATTATAAATGCTCAAAAAGCGTCTAGTTTGTTTGGGAAATTATTAATTATCGGACTCGGATTTCCAATCATATTTCAAGCATTTATTAATATGGGAGTTGCTGTGGAATTATTGCCAGTAACCGGTCAACCATTACCATTAATTAGTAGCGGAGGAACTTCGATTTGGATGACATGTATCGCCATCGGAATTATTTTAAGTGTTACCAAGAAAGAGGAAGAAGTAGCGTTAGATTTAGAGGAAAAACGCAAACGCGATGAAGCATTACAACAAATTATCGATGCCCAAGTAGCCTTGAACGAAGAAAAAGACGCCGATGAAAATCAGCAAAAAATAAATAATATTAAAAGTTCGATTAGAGAATCTTTAATTGAAGATGAAAATGGAGATGTGTTAGTAAATGGACAAAATCCAATGAATGCAGTTTTAAATAAAAGATAGATGAAAAATCCAAGATTCATAATTAGCGGAGGTGGAACTGGCGGACATATTTATCCGGCAATCGCTATTGCAAACGAATTAAAATCTCGTTATCCAGAAGCGGAGTTTCTTTTTGTAGGTGCCAAAGATAAAATGGAAATGCAAAAAGTACCGCAGGAAGGTTATGCTATCAAAGGATTGTGGATTGCAGGAATTCAACGCAAACTGACTTTAGATAACGCAATGTTTCCATTGAAGTTGACTTCAAGTTTGTTGAATTCTTTTAAAATAATTAAAAATTTCAAGCCCGATGTAGTAATCGGAACTGGTGGTTTTGCAAGTGGAGCGGTGTTGAAAGTAGCATCTATGTTGGGTATTCCAACGGTTATTCAGGAGCAAAATTCCTATCCCGGAATTACGAATAAATTATTAGCTAAAAAAGCCAATAAAATTTGTGTGGCTTATGAAAATTTAGAACGTTTTTTTCCAAAAGATAAAATGATTTTAACAGGAAATCCTGTTCGACAAGATTTAATTAACGAAGCTAGTAAAAGTGAAGCGGTTGCTTATTTTAAATTAGATGCAAATAAAAAAACACTGTTAGTTTTAGGCGGAAGTTTAGGCGCCAGAAGAATTAACCAATTAATTGAAAAAGAATTAGATTTTTTACTAAGTCAAAACATCCAAATTATTTGGCAATGCGGAAAATTATATTTGAACGATTACTCAAAATACAATGAGAAAGACAACGTTCAAGTAGTAGCGTTTATTGATAGAATGGATTTGGTTTATGCTGCTGCCGATGTTGTGATTTCTCGTTCAGGTGCCTCTTCAGTTTCAGAATTATGTATTGTGGGAAAACCAACGATTTTTATTCCTTCACCAAATGTCGCAGAAGATCATCAAACTAAAAATGCGAAAGCAATTTCAGATAAAAACGGAGCAATCTTAATCAAAGAATCTGAATTAGAGGTCCAATTTGAAACGATTTTTTCCGATTTAATTTCAAACGAAAGCAAGCAACTAGAATTAAGTCAAAATATAAAGAAATTAGCACTGCCAAATGCTTCAAAGCAAATCGCAGACGAAATAATGAAATTAGTTTAAATGTTTCAACTCTAAACTTGGAACCTGAAACCTGAAACAAAAAAATATGAACCTAAATCAAATACATAACGTTTATTTCATCGGAATCGGAGGCATCGGAATGAGTGCTCTTGCGCGCTATTTTCAATACATTGGAAAAAAAGTGGTTGGTTACGACAAAACACCTACGCAGTTAACGGATGAATTACAAGCGATTGGTTTAGAAATTCATTTTGAAGACAATATCCATTTAATTCCGGAAGATTTTTATGTGGAAAACACGTTGGTAATTGTTACACCAGCGGTTCCAGTTTTGCATTCAGAATGGAATTATTTTGTTGAGAGAGAATACAATATAAAAAAACGCGCTGAAGTTTTAGGAATTATTACAAAAGACACCTATTGTTTTGCGGTTGCAGGAACGCATGGAAAAACAACAACGTCAAGTATTTTAGGGCATGTTTTATATGAAAGTGGAGTTGATGTAACGGCTTTTTTAGGTGGAATTGTTGAAAACTATAATTCTAATTTAATCGGTTCAGGAAAAACAGTTACAGTGGTAGAAGCAGATGAGTTTGATCGTTCGTTCTTGCATTTACATCCCAATGTTTCTTGTGTAACTTCTATGGATGCAGACCATTTAGATATTTATGGAGACGCAGCAAGTATTGAAGAATCATTCAGAGAGTTTGCAGCCAAAACATCAAGTGATAATTTATATGTAATCAAAGGATTACCATTAGAAGGAAATACAATTGGTGTAAATAACGATGCAGATTTCTCGGCTCAAAATATCCGAATTGAAAACGGATTTTATGTTTTTGATGTAAAAACACCCACTGAAGTAGTTCAAAATGTAAAATTTGGATTGCCAGGTCATCACAATTTGACTAATGCATTATTGGCTTTTGCGATGGCTAAATCTTATGGAGTTTCTAATGAAAAAATCATTGCCGCATTAGCAAGTTTTAAAGGAGTAAGAAGACGTTTTTCTTTCCAAATTAGAGAAGAAAAATTAGTTTATATTGATGATTACGCACATCATCCAACCGAAATCAATGCGGTACATCAAGCGGTTCGTGAATTATATCCGGGTAAAAAAATCATTGCTGCTTTTCAACCACATTTGTTTAGTAGAACCAAAGATTTTATAGACGGCTTTGCGGAAAGTTTAAGTCAATTCGACGAGATTTTATTATTGGAAATTTATCCAGCTCGCGAGTTGCCAATGGAAGGAGTAAATTCGACTTGGTTATTGAGTAAAATTAACAATCCAAATAAAAAATTAGTTAGTAAAGAAGAGTTGTTCACGGCTTTTGAAATTTCAGATGCGGAAGTGTTTATAACTATTGGTGCAGGTGATATTGGTGAGTTGGTAAAAAATATTAAAAAAACGCTCCATGAAAAAAATTAATTGGCATACGGTTCGCTTAATTTTAGTCGTTTTTGTGATGATTTTCCTGTTTGCTTTTTCATCAAAAAGGAATAGTGAGCGTAAAATCAGCAAGATAGATATCAAATTTGAGTCAAACGAAAATATGTTTTTAACACATGAAATGGTTAATAACTTGTTAATACAAAAATTTGGAGGTGCTTCAACAATTCAAAAAGATAAAGTAGATTTGAATACTTTAGAAGCTGTTCTCGATGATCACGAGATGATTGAAAAAGCACAAGTTTTTTCAACAATAGATGGATTTCTAAGTACGCGTATTACTCAAAAGACCCCAATCGTAAGAGTTATTACTGATGATGAAAGCTATTACCTTGATTCAAAAGGATATAAGATGCCGTTGTCGGAAAATTTTTCTGCACGAGTTCCACTGGTTACCGGTGAAATTAGTGAAGAAAATTGTAAACCGTTTTTGTTTTTGTTTAATGAAATCAAAAAAGATGATTTTTTAAGTAAAAATATTACTGGTGCACAAATTATGACTTCAGGAAATGTGGTATTTACCAACAGAAGTTATGATTATAAAATAGTATTTGGGAAACCAATAAATGTTGAAAAAAAACTGAAGAATTATAAAGCCTTTTTTCAACATGCGATAAAGGATACAGTGATTAAAAGTTATAAAGAAGTGAACGTGATGTTTACACAACAAGTGGTTTGTAAGAAATAGAAGTAAGGTTATGAACAAAGACAACATTGCAGTAGGATTAGATATCGGTACAACTAAGATTGTAGCGATGATAGGTAAGAAGAATGAATACGGTAAGTTAGAGATTCTTGGAGTAGGAAAATCTAAAAGCTTGGGTGTTCATAGAGGAGTTGTGAATAATATTACACAAACAATACAATCCATTCAGCAAGCAGTTACGGATGCTGAAAACGATTCTGGATACAAAATTAATGATGTTGTTGTTGGCATAGCAGGACAACACATTCGTAGTATTCAACACAGCGATTACATTAGTCGTCCTAATTCAGAAGAAGTTATTGGCGATTTAGATATAGATACTTTAATTGGGCAGGTTCATAAATTAGCGATGTTGCCAGGAGAAGAAATTATCCATGTGTTGCCACAAGAATTTAAAATTGATGGTCAGGCCGAAATTAAAGAACCTATCGGAATGTATGGTGGAAGATTAGAATCTAGTTTTCACGTAGTAGTAGGGCAGGCTGCTTCCATTAGAAATTTGGGAAGATGTGTTAAAAGTGCCGGATTAGAATTATCGGGATTAACATTAGAGCCATTAGCATCCGCTGATGCGGTATTGAGTCAGGAAGAAAAAGAGGCAGGAGTTGCTTTGATAGATATAGGTGGTGGAACAACAGATTTAGCTATTTTTAAAGATGGAATCATTCGTCACACAGCAGTTATTCCTTTTGGAGGAAATGTAATCACGGAGGATATTAAAGAAGGTTGTTCAATCATCGAAAAACAAGCCGAGTTATTAAAAACTCGTTTTGGTTCTGCTTGGCCAGGAGAAAATAAAGACAATGAAATTGTTTCTATTCCAGGATTAAGAGGAAGAGAACCAAAAGAAATTTCGTTAAAAAACTTATCAAAAATTATTCACGCTAGAGTTGTGGAAATTATTGAGCAAGTATATGCTGAAATTAAGTTATATGGTCACGAAGATCCTAAGAAAAAACTAATTGCAGGTATTGTTTTAACAGGTGGTGGAGCGCAATTGCAACACATCAAACAATTGGTAGAATACATTACAGGTATGGATACTAGAATTGGATATCCAAACGAGCATTTAGCAGGAGATTCAGACGAGGAATTGTCGAGTCCATTATACGCTACAGCGGTAGGTTTAGTAATGAATAGTATTCGAAACAATACAAGAAGTGCTACTCCGTTTGTAGAAATGAAAAAAGAAGAGCCGGTAGTGGTGTCTCGTCCTCCGGTTGTAATTGAAGAGCCAATTATCGAGGAAGAAAAAGAGGAACCAAAAGCTACTCAACCTATCAAAACAGAAACAACCGATGATAAAATCAAACGTTCGTTTTTTGATAAGTACATTGATAAGATTAAAGAATTTTTAGATAACGCAGAATAAAAGGAGATACTATGTCAGAATTTGGAAACATTTCATTTGATTTACCTAAAAACCAATCTAACGTAATTAAAGTAATTGGCGTTGGTGGTGGAGGTAGTAATGCCATTAACCACATGTTTAAACAAGGCATTAAAGGTGTTGATTTTGTAGTTTGTAATACTGATTCTCAGGCATTACAAAATAGTCCTGTACCAAATAAAATTCAGTTAGGCGTAAGTTTAACAGAAGGTTTAGGTGCTGGAGCAAACCCAGAAGTGGGGCAACAATCTGCTATTGAAAGTATTGCTGAAATAGAAAAAATGTTAGATACCAATACCAAAATGATTTTCATTACTGCTGGTATGGGTGGAGGAACAGGTACTGGAGCAGCTCCTATTATTGCTAAATTAGCAAAAGAACGCGATATTTTAACAGTTGGTATTGTAACTATCCCTTTTCAATTTGAAGGTAAAAATCGTTCAGATCAAGCATTAGCTGGAGTTGATCGCCTTAGAAAGCAAGTTGATTCTTTGATAGTTATCAATAATAACAAATTGCGTGAAGTATACGGAAACTTAGGTTATAAATCTGGTTATTCTAAAGTTGACGAGGTGTTGGCAACAGCTGCTCGTGGTATTGCTGAAGTAATTTCACAGCATTATATTCAAAACATCGATTTACGTGACGCTAAAACAGTACTTGCTAACAGCGGAACTGCTATTATGGGTTCTGCAGTTGCTTCAGGTGAAGGAAAAGCAAAAAAAGCTATTACAAGTGCTTTAGATTCTCCGTTGTTAAACGACAATAAAATTACGGGAGCCAAACAAGTTTTACTTCTTATTGTTTCGGGCGTTGGTGAAGAAAATGAAGTTAGTATCGATGAAATTAGCGAAATAAACGAATATATTCAAAACGAAGCAGGATATAGCGCAAATATAATCATGGGTTTAGGCGAAGATGAAAAACTTGAAAACTCAATATCTGTAACTGTAATTGCTACAGGATTTAATATTGAACAACAAGCTGAAATCGTTAATCAAGAGCCAAAGAAAATTATTCATTCGTTAGAAGATGAACAAAAAATTGTTCACGAATTATTGAATAAAACAGTTTCTAGTTTACCTGTTATTGATCCTATATTTGAAACGCCTAAAGTGGATGAAATTAAGGCAGATATCATTAATCCTATTTGTGATGAAGTTGAAGAGAAAGTTGTTTTTACTTTAGAAGAAGTAGAAGAGCCAACTTTTGAAATTCATACACCTGTAGCTACAATTGATTTAGTTCCTACCTCAGATTTTTTAAAAAATATTGATGTAACTTTTGAAATTGTTAGTCCAAATGTAGCACCAACTTTTGAAATCATTACACCTCAAATTAGAGAAATTGAAGTTAAAGACCCTGAGTTTGTTGTAGCCAAAGAAGAAATTAATTTTTCATTTGATTTATTTGAAACAAAAGCAGAAATTAAACAAGAAAGTACTATTGTTTTTGATTTGACAGAAGAGACGCGTTCAATGGAAGTTAAAGATCCAATTAATGTAGTTCCTGTTACTGAAGTGAATCAAAGTGGAATCATCAAATATTCATTAGAAGACTATTTAGAAAAAGAAAGTGAATTAGTTGCTTCTAAACCAATAGATGTTGTTGCAGAGCCATTAGATGAAGAATTAAACTTCACAATGAAAAAAGAAGTTGAAAAACTAGAAAGCAATATTCAGTTTGATGCTGTTTCGCCTCTTGAAATGTCGATTGAAGAATCGTTAAAATTTAGAGCGGAAGAACGTAAAAGAAAAATGAAAGAGTTCAATCATAAATTCAACAATAGCAATTCGCAAATTGATGAATTTGAAAAAGAACCAGCTTATAAAAGAATGGGAATTGATATTACTTCAACTCCTAACACTAACAATCAATCAAGAATGTCATTAGGAATTGATAGTAATGATGATGTACAACTTCGTTCAAACAATTCATTTCTTCATGATAATGTGGATTAATCTCCATTAAATTAACCTACCTTATATAAAACCTAAAGAGCAATCTTTGGGTTTTTTTATTACCTTTGCATTGCTTTTGTTAAGCCTGTTAAATGGGTTTTAACATGATATCAACTACATTAAAAAAAATACGATATGAGTTTAGAAGTAAAAATCATGGACAACATGAAAGAAGCCATGAAGGCAAAAGATAGTGTGGCTTTAGAGGCATTAAGAGCAATTAAATCTGCTATTATTTTAGCAAAAACAGAAGCAGGAGCTGGAGATGGATTGTCTGAAGATCAAGAAATAAAAATGTTACAGCGTTTAGTGAAAATGCGTAAGGATAGTGCTGAAATTTTCACCACCCAAAATCGTCCAGATTTAGCAGAGCCAGAATTAGCTCAAATTGCAGTAATTGAAAAATTCTTACCTGCTCAATTATCAGAAGAAGAAGTAGAGGCTGTAATTGCTAAAATTATTGCAGAAACAGGTGCTTCAGGAATTGCTTCAATGGGAAAAGTTATGGGATTGGCTTCAGCTCAAATTGGTGGACAAGCGGAAGGAAAAGTAATTTCAGGAATTGTAAAGAAATTATTAGTTTAATAGAATAGTGATTTGTGAAAAGTAAAAAGATAAATTAGCTTATCACTTTTTACTAATCACTATTTACTTGAAAAAATGGCTTCGTAGTTCAACTGGATAGAATATCAGATTTCGGCTCTGAGGGTTGGGGGTTCGAATCCCTTCGAGGTCACTTTCGGATACAAAAACGTCAAAATATTTTGACGTTTTTTGTTTTTTAACATACTATTTTTTACGTTATTTGTAAATATGATAAGCAACTTAATTGCATTACTTCCGGAAGACAAGTATGAACTAGTATTTGGTGATTATATTGGAATGCTCATTCTAATCACACCCTTATTAAGTTTATTTTTGTTCTTTTCGTTTTATGTAATTGAAATTATTTATTTGCGAAACTATAAAAAACCTTTAGTGGTTTTTGCAAATGTAAATTTCTACCAATTACAAGAATCGCAGAAGCAAATTTTGTCTCAAAATTTTCAATTTTACAAGCAATTAAAACCTAAATATAAACGTTATTTTGAACATCGAATTGCAAATTTTATCAATACTTATGAGTTTGTAGGTAGAGATATTTCGGTAACCGAGGAAATGAAAGTTACTATTGCAGGAACCGCAATTATGTTAACTTTTGGAATGCGTGATTACCTAAATCCGCTATTCAAAAGAATTATTATTTTCCCTGATATTTATTATTCTGATCAAACAGAAAATTATCACAAAGGGGAATTTAATCCAAGATTAGAAAGCATCGTTTTTTCATGGAAACATTTTAAAGAAGGTATAGAAATTACAAATGATAATTTGAATTTGGGATTACATGAGTTTACACACGCTTTTCATATTCATTCATTAAAAAGCGACAAAGCAACAGCTGTTTTATTTAATGAATCGCTTCAGAATTTATTTAAAGTAGTTTCAAATCCGCAACTAAAAGAACAATTAATAACTTCAGGATTTTTACGCGACTATGCATATGAAAATCAATTTGAATTTGTTGCGGTATTGTTAGAATATTTTTTTGAGTCTCCGCAAGAATTTAAATCTAAATTTCCAAGTATTTTTCTGAAAGTCAAGCACATGATTAATTATAATGAAAAATATTTTATTGCTTCCGAAATTTAAATACTGATATCTGTCATGTTTTTACTTTTTTTTATTGAGTAAATTTATATCATTAAAAAAGTAAGTTATGAAAAAGTCAGTTCCGGTGTCATCAATAATGACAAAAAATGTAGTTAAATTAAACCTTTCTGATGATTTAACTAAAGCTGAAATATTATTTAAAAAACATCATATTAGACACATTCCTGTAGTAAATGGCAATGTGATTATTGGAATGTTGAGTTATACAGATTTACTTCGGATTTCTTTTGCAGATGCAATTGAGGATGAAGATGATGTAGACACAACTGTTTATAATATGTTTACGGTTGAGCAAGTAATGGCCAAAAAATTAGTTTCTATTTCTCCTGAAACTACAATTAAAGAAGCGGCTCAAATTTTAGCTTCAAAAGAGTTTCATGCATTGCCAGTCTGTGAAGGAGATTTGCTGGTTGGTATAATTACCACAACCGATTTAATAAAGTATTTGATTGACCAGTATTAATAAACCTGACAGGTTTCAAAAACCTGTCAGGTTTTATTTTATATTATTTGGTGATTTCTTTTAAATCAGCAATAGTTGCTATCGGATTTTCTGCTCCAAAAACATAGCTTCCAGCTACTAAAACATCTGCACCAGCTTCAACTAATTGTTTTGCGTTTTTATTGGTTACACCACCGTCAATTTCAATTAGAGTTGATGCATTTTTTCTATTGATTAACGCTTTTAGTTTTTCAACTTTGGCATAAGTGTTCTCAATGAACGATTGACCTCCAAAACCTGGATTTACGCTCATGATACATACTAAATCGATATCCTGAATAACATCTTCCAATAAATCTACACTTGTATGTGGATTTAATGCAACTCCTGCTTTCATACCTTCTGCTTTAATTGCTTGAAGTGTTCTGTGTAAATGAGTGCAAGCTTCATAATGAACAGTTAAAACATCAGCTCCTAATTTTTTAAAAGTTGAAATGTATCTATCAGGATCAACAATCATTAAGTGAACATCGATGGTTTTTTTAGCATGTTTGTTGATAGCTTCTAAAACAGGCATTCCAAAAGAAATATTCGGAACAAAAACGCCATCCATAATGTCAATGTGAAACCAATCCGCTTCACTAGCATTAATCATTTCGAGGTCTCGTTGTAAATTAGCAAAATCAGCCGCAAGAACTGAAGGAGCAATAAGTGTGTTTTTCATGTTGTAGTTATGTTGTTTATTGTAGATTTCAAAATTCGTTGTTCAACATTTAATATTCAATTTTTTTGCAAATGTACAAATTATAAACTTTCATTTTTTGAATTTTGAATATTCAACTTGGAATGTTGAATTTTGAAGTTGTTTTAAAAATAAAACTCCGGTAATCAGCCGGAGTTTCAATCATCAATCAAAAAACGAACAGTCTTAGACTGTTGTTGCTGTAATTTAGGTATTATCCTAAATACGTTTTTAATATTTTACTTCTAGAAGTATGTTTTAATCTTCTAATCGCTTTTTCTTTAATCTGACGAACACGCTCACGAGTTAAGTCGAAAGTTTCTCCAATTTCTTCCAAAGTCATAGGATGTTGATCGCCTAAACCAAAATACAAACGCACTACATCAGCTTCTCTTGGAGTTAATGTTTCTAGCGCTCTTTCGATTTCAGTTTGTAAACTTTCGTGAATTAGTTCTCTATCTGGATTTGGAGATTCACCCGAACGTAAAACGTCGTATAAGTTAGAATCTTCTCCTTCAACAAGAGGTGCATCCATTGATAAATGACGACCAGAGTTTTTCATTGACTCTTTTACATCATTTACAGTCATATCTAATTCTTTTGCAATTTCTTCAGCAGAAGGTGGTCTTTCGTTAGATTGCTCTAACAAGGCATACATTTTGTTGATTTTATTGATAGAACCAATTTTGTTCAATGGTAAACGTACAATACGAGATTGTTCTGCTAAAGCTTGAAGAATCGATTGACGAATCCACCATACAGCGTATGAAATGAATTTGAATCCACGTGTTTCATCAAAACGTTGAGCTGCTTTTATTAAACCTAAATTTCCTTCGTTAATTAAATCAGGAAGTGTAAGTCCTTGATTTTGATATTGTTTTGCTACTGAAACTACGAAACGTAAATTTGCTTTTGTTAATTTTTCTAAAGCTCTTTGATCTCCAGCTTTAATCTTTTGAGCTAATTCTACTTCTTCGTCAGCAGTTATAAGGTCAACTTTTCCAATTTCTTGTAAATATTTGTCTAAAGAAGCAGTTTCACGATTGGTAACCTGCTTGGTGATTTTAAGTTGTCTCATTGAATTTTTCTCCTTACTTTTTAAAAGTTCTTATAGTTATACGTAAGAAGTTTCAAAAAAGTTACAAAAGTTTCAAAAAAAGTTATTCTAATAAGTGATTTTCAATTTTATGTTTATAAAATTCAATT
>JBILST010000136.1:0-6183 GCA_044371865.1 Flavobacterium sp. | reverse complement strand
CGCAGGTTTTATAGGCATACAAGATATGTCCTTACAATTAGTTAATAATAATCAAACCACTAATATTGAAGTAGATAACGGATTTGGTTTTACTACAGGAATTTCATTAGGGTATAATTTTACCGAAAATATTACAGCCGAAGTTGGATGGGAATATAAGAGAAATGATATCACAATAGAAAATAATTCTGTAAAAAGTTCAGGTGATTACGCTTCTAATTTTATTTACCTCAATGGAATATACAATTTTTCCACAAACAGCAGATTTAAGCCATATTTGGGCTTAGGATTATCTTTAATTCAAGAAATTGATTTAGACTTTGGTGATGGTAACAACACATCCTTTTCTGAATCAGGTAATGTTGGATTTCAAGGAATTGTTGGGCTTGATTTTAACTTTTCCCAAAAATGGGCTTTAAATTGGGAAGCAAAATATGTAGCTTTTAGTGAATTTGATATGAAAAATGAAGCTAATAATGACCAATTAAATAACCTAAAATACAATCCATTTATTTTTAATGTTGGAATTAAATATAGGTTTTAACTTCACACAAAACTTTAAATAAACAAAGGCGGTTTGAGTTCTCACTCAAACCGCTAGTGCATTTAATTTGAAACCTTACTACCCGAAAAAAGTGCATTTTATTCGATAAGGTTTGCACTCTTAGCAAATACTATCGGAATTTTGAGAGTTTATTACTAACCTAAAATTGACTTTTAACGGACCATAGCCCAAAAAAACCTTACCGAAAACAGAAAAGCAACTGAACAAAAAAAGAAGAATATAGGGAAAAATAATTACAACTCATAACAAGGCATTGCCAAAAGCGGGGCTGAAGGAATTCTATTCAACTTTTTTGCTATATTTGAACTTTGGTATTTTTATTGAAGTTCGGTGCTAAAAATCCCCGCCTTCGGCAATACCCGAACCGTTGGGAAAAAGTCTCCGACTTCTTCCCAACCAGCGGAGCTTTCCAAAGGAAGAAGCTCTTTCAGACCTTCTCCCAACTTGACCTTTCCACAAGCGGAAACGCCTTCGGAAAGCTCCGCTGGTTGGCAGAAATATTAACGCAACCTTTCAAAGAAAAAAGCATCTACTTAATAATATAACATTTAAAACTAAAATTATGAAAACTAAAATTTTAACATTTACAGCTATTGTTTTGACATTAATTTCTTGTTCACAAGACAACGATGAAACTAATACTCCAACAACAAACCCAAATAATGTTTTGGTTTTAAAAGTCGATTATAATACAAATCAATTTGAAGGAGGAAAAGAGTTATCATTTACAAATACTGCCTCTAATATGACTGTAACTAATCAATATGTTTCTCCTGCAGATTTTGGCAGTATAAAACTTAAATATCAAGAAATAAACGAAACAATATTTGATGGAACAATAGTTTGGGCTGGTCTTGGACAAATGAATTATCCTCAAAATTTATTAAATGCAAATCAATTTGATAGAGTTATGACAACAGATTATGTTATACCAAGTGCAGGATTTGAAAATGTATTTAATCCTGATAATTTACCATACAATTACAATACAATTTGGACTTCGGTTCAAAGTTTAGTAAAAGTTAGACAGTATTTAATTTCAAATCCGAATGCAACTGTTAAAATATTTCTATACACTCCAAGTGTTGGAATTGGAAATCCAGAAGAATGGGATTGGTTTATTTTTATGAAAAACTAAATATAAAATACTTCTGCCAACACCAGTTTGGCAAAATGGTGGGTTTAGTACTAAATTGAACATTCGGTCTTCAAAAGAAGTTTAGTTCTAAATTGAAAGTAAGTGCTTCAAAAACCGCCACTTCGCCAAGCTGCAAAACGTTAAAATCAAAACTAAATAGCTGTTTATGGCTACTCGCCATTTTTAAAGTATAAAGAAAAAAATCCGCTCTTCAGCGGATTTTTTTATTCTGTTGGTCCCTCCCAATTAGAAAAGCCACCTAGTAAATTAAAGGTGTTTTCAAAACCTAATTGTTCCATGGCGTTACAAGCGTTGGCACTACGTACACCGGCCGCACAATACACATAGTAGTTTTTCGATTTATCTAACTCTTCTACTCTATAGATAAAACCTTGTCCTTTATAGATATCGATATTTATTGCCCCTGGAATAAAACCATCGTTAAATTCATCTTCGGTACGAACATCTAGTATAACACCGTTTGCATCTTGCAAAAACTGGCTCCACCACGTGTTTTGATCTAAGTTTGTCATCTTTATTTTTTTTTCAAAAGTACTATCAAAAAATGCATTTTTAAAACTTTAACAAAAATTTATCAAACATTTGTACATACAAATAAAATTATTACTACATTTGTACATACAAATTTTTCAACAACAAATGAGAATAGAAGAAATCATAAAACCAAATACTCCAATGGCAATGGAAAAGAAAACATTACTCAATGTAATATATACTCAAAATGTCATTTCGGAAAAGTTTAATGAGCTATTAAAACCATTTGACCTTTCCCCTGAACAATTTAATGTATTGCGCATTTTAAGAGGTCAGAAAGGAAAGCCTGCAAATATGTGTATGATACAAGAACGCATGATTGCGAAAACGAGTAATACCACACGTTTAGTAGACAAGTTGTTAATTAAAGAATTAGTGCTTAGAGAAATTTGCCCCATCAATCGAAGAAAAATGGAAATCACCATCACCGAGAAAGGTTTGCAATTATTACTTCAATTAGATCCCTTAGTTGAAGCTCATGAGCGCTATTTTTCAAAAAATTTGAGTACTGCAGAATTAGAATTGTTAAACGAATTATTAGAGAAATTTAGAAATTAATATAAAAATTGCTATGAATACATTTATTGAAAATCAAAATTGGCGTTATGCCACCAAAAAATTCGATGCTTCTAAAAAAGTATCTGCATCAGATTTAGAAACTTTAAAAGAAGCGATTCAATTGAGTACTTCTTCTTATGGACTACAGTTATATAAAGTATTTATTATTGAAAATCCAGAAGTTAGAACAAAGTTGCAACCTGTTTCATGGGGGCAATCGCAAATTGTAGATGCTTCTCACCTATTGGTTTTTGCTAATATTGTAGATGTTCAAGAAAATCATATTGACGAATATGTTCAAAACATTGCGGCTACTAGAGGATTATCAGTAGAAGATTTAAAAGGTTATTCTGACTTTATGAAATCGAAAATTGTACCATTACCTGTAGATAAAAAATCGGTTTGGACATCAAAACAAACTTATTTAGCGTTAGCAAACTTAATGAATGCGGCAGCTGAACTTAAAATAGATGTTACACCAATGGAAGGTTTTGAGCCAGAACAATACAACGAAATTTTAGGATTAAACGCTTTAGGATTAAACGCATCATTAGTTGCAGCTGTAGGATATCGTCATGAAGAAGATGCAACCCAACATTATGCAAAAGTTAGAAAATCAAAAGAAGAATTATTTACTACTATTTAATATTAATTAACACTTAAACATTTTTAAACATGAAAAATTTCAAATCAATCGCTTTAACTCTTGTAGCTTTCGTATCATTCGCAACTACTGCACAAACAAAAAAAGTAGATGCTGCAAAAAGTACTATTAACTGGGTTGGTAAAAAAGTAACTGGCGCACACGAAGGAACAATTGCAATTAAAGAAGGAAATTTAGTATTCAAAGGAAAAAAAGTTGTAAACGGTAACTTTATTGTTGACATGACAACTATCAATACAACTGATTTATCTGGAAAAGGAAAAACAAACTTAGATGGACATTTAAAATCTGATGATTTCTTTGGTGTTGAAAAATTCCCAACAGCTACATTAGTTTTCAAAACTATTGGTGAAAAAGGTAACGGAGTTTATGCTGTAACTGCAGATTTAACTATTAAAGGAATTACACACCCAATCAAATTTGAATTAACAGTTGCTGGAAACTCGGCTACAACAACTTTAAAAGTTGACAGAACTAAATACGATATCAAATACGGTTCAGGTAGTTTCTTTTCTGATTTAGGAGATAAAACAATTAGCGACGAATTTGAATTAACTGTTAAGTTAGCGTTCTAATTTTTCGGGAAACATTGCTATGAAAAACAAAAGCCTTGAAATTTAATTTCAAGGCTTTTTTGTTTATTACTTTATGCTACTTAAGGCAATGTAATTTCTCCTAAAGACAACGTCCATACTTCTTTTTTAGAAGCGCCAAAACTTTTAATTATGGGTTTAAATGCTACTTTTTGGAAATAACGTACTTCTGTACGTTTATTATTTTGAGTAATGGTCAATTGGTATTGTGTAGTCCAATAATCTATTGCTACTATTGAACTTTCATAATTAGAAAGAGAAAATATATAATTCTTATTTGCGATTTTTTCAATCAAATCAGGTAATAAAATTGGACTGTTTTCAATCGAAGTAAAATCAATAACCATAACATTTTCACTTTCAAATAATCGGAAAATACTCGTTTTGATTTCTGCTTTTAAAGTTTCAGAAGTTAGGTCACTTGATAACAAAGTAAGATATTGGTAATAATCCTCAATTTTTAATGTCGCACTTTCCTGATATGCTTTTATAGAAGCTATAGTAAAATTAGCCTTTATTGCCGAAGACGCAGACGTATTTGCATTTTGACCAAATAAGGAAAATGTAAATAGTAAAAACATCAAAAGGAAACTTCTTGTAAACATCTTATTCTTGTATAATTCGTATAAATTTTATCTCATCTTTATCATTGCTTTGAATATCAATCACTTTCATTCGCTTCAAAGCAACACTTGGAACAATCAATTTTTCTGAAAATTCTTGCTTGTTGAAATATTCAATTCCTAAATCGTTTTTAAGCATTACCAAAACTTCTAAATCATCGGCTAAAATTTTTTGCAATTGTTCTTTTCGGGTTTCCCAATCTTTAATATCTGATTTCATAAAACCCTTTAACATCATTGCATAATCAACAGGCTGTAATGTAATGGCATTGGAATTTTCTTTTCCAACCACAATAGTTTTGTCTTTATAATACGGACTTTTCAAAACAATTTTCGCACTGTCTTTGGTTGTAATCTGAATTTTAGAATCAACCATTTCAATTGGAGTTTCCACATTATTTTCAATCATTACGACTTTAACTTCCTCACTGTTGATTTGTTCTTCGGTAAACGCATTTTTCACTTCAATGGTTTGTACTTCTTCCCTATTCAAATAACGATATGAAAAAAAACCTATCAAAAACAACCCAATAAATCCTAGACTAAAAACAACATTATAATTTCGTTTTGGTTGAACCACATTTGGAATCACTTCTTTTTTGCATTTAAAGACATATTCATCCCAACCCGAGTAACCGACCAATTGCGATAAAATATCCAACATATCTTTTCGAGGCAATTTATCATTGGTTTCGACTTTCAAATGCGTGTAAATCCATTTTTCGCTAACCGTTTGCTTCACTTGAACGGCTACCAAATCAATTAAATTTTGAATGTCTTGCGAACTAAACGTTTTCCAATTTCCCTCAAAATAAGGATACTGCTTCTGATACGTCAAAAGCACATCGTTTTTAAGTTTATAAAATACGTCTATTAGATTCATGTTTGTTTGGGTCAAAAGTAAGTGATTGCGAATTTTTATTTACTGTAAAACCACTGTAAATGTAGCGAAAAAACTTTACAGCAACAGGAAAGTAGTTTTGCCAACCGTTTTTCTTTTTTCGAAAGTACTATTGCAGTCAAATCATTAAAAATATAAAATTATGAAAACACAAGTTTCTTATTTAAACGGAAAAATCAACTGGATTATTGTAGCTTTAGTATTCACATTTAGTGTTGCTCAAGCTCAAATTAGCGGCAATCAAGTCTATGGAAATAATCGCTACAACGAGAACAATTACAATCAGAATGGTTTGCCTAATAATACGGTTGTTTCTATCAATGACAATCATTTAACAGTTACCGTAAAAATGTTGCTTAATAAAAAAGCTGACGGATTTGTTATTACATTGGGATTGAATCAAGAAGACGAAACAGTTTCGGGTTGTAGCAAAAAAATAAATGCTCGAATTGATGGATTTTTAGATAAAATAAAAGCATTGGGAATAAAAAAAGATAACTGCTACATTGATTTTATTTCGCAAACCAAAATTTATGATTTTAATGTCAATTTAGAAACCGCACAACAAATTGATAAGGGTTTTGAA
>JBILST010000135.1:0-6190 GCA_044371865.1 Flavobacterium sp. | reverse complement strand
CAAGAATAATTCCAATAAAAAGCGAAACAATGATTAATATAAATAGTTTATTATTCTTCACGGTACTATATATTTTAGTTTGTGAAAATAGGTATATTTTTTCTAACCTTAAAATGATAATAGAATATTCTTTAATTTCTTATTCTAAATTTAGGAATATATCCATTTTATTTTTTGAACTACCTTATCTTTTTTAATTATTATATGCTCAATCATTTGCTGTTAAAATTATGAATTGTGTAATTATAAGTATATTATTTTTAATATTCAATATTTTATTTTAAAAAAACTTAAATATATTTGTTTAACTAAAAACCCAAACTATTTATCATGAAACAAAAATTTCTTTTTGTTGCTTTACTAGCAACTACGAGTTTCCTACAAGCTCAAGACCAAGGAACATTTTGGAAAACAGCACAAAGCAAAAGTAAAGTTGCTTTGGAAAGTAAATTAGAACTTCCAGAAAAACAACTTTTAGACTTAGATGTACCTGCTGCAACTAATTTTTTAAGAAATGCTCCTGATCGTTTTTCAAACCAAAAATCTGGTGTTGTTTTATCATTACCTAATGCAGATGGTTCAATGGAACAATTTAGAATCTATGAAAACTCAAACATGGAACCTGAATTAGCTGCTAGATATCCAGAAATTAAATCGTATATTGGAATTGGAATTGAGAATCCTACCGCAAGTGCATACATTAGCACTTCACCTCTAGGGTTTAAATCTATGGTTTTAAACCCAGGAAAACCTGCTGTATTTGTAGAACCATATTCGCAAGATTTACAAACATATACAGTTTACACAAAATCAGATAAAAAAACAGCTTTTACAAAATTTGAATGTTCTGTTTTGGACAGAGTAACACCATCATTAGAAGGAGCTAATTTAAGACCAAATGCAGATGATGGAAGTTTAAGAACTTTCCGTTTAGCAATGTCGGTAACTGGTGAATATACTACTTATTTCGGCGGAACAAAAGCACAAGCATTAGCTGCTATTAACAACACCATGACACGTGTTAATGGTGTTTTTGAAAAAGATTTTAATACGAGAATGGTATTAATTTCAAATACCGACTTAGTAATTTACACAAGTGCTTCTACAGATCCTTATTCTGCATCTAGCGCGATGTCAAGCTGGAATCAACAATTACAAACTACTTTAACCAATACAATTGGAAACGCTAACTATGATGTTGGTCACTTATTTGGCGCAACAGGTGGAGGTGGAAACGCAGGTTGTATCGGATGTGTTTGTGTGAATCCAACAACATCTGTACCTTTAGGGAAAGGAAGTGGTTATACTTCTCCAGCAAATGGCGTTCCTTCTGGCGATGCATTTGATATTGATTATGTTGCTCATGAATTAGGTCACCAATTTGGAGCTAACCACACTTTTTCTCATTCAAACGAAGGTACTGGAGCTAATATGGAACCAGGTTCAGGTTCAACTATCATGGGATATGCTGGAATTACAAGTCAAGACGTTCAGTTAAATTCTGACCCTTATTTCCATGCTATTAGTATCCAACAAGTTACAAATAACATCAAAGCAAAAACTTGTCCAACAATTACTGCAACCGGAAATTCAGTTCCTACAGCAAATGCTGGATTAGATTTTACGATTCCAAAAAGCACTCCATTCATGTTAACTGGTTCTGGAACCGATGCTAACGGAGATGCTTTAACTTACATTTGGGAACAATTTGACAATGCTTCTTCTACTCAAACAGGAGCAAGCTCTGCTGCAAGTGCTACAAAAACAACTGGGCCAATTTTCAGATCGTATAGTCCTTCAACTTCAACTTCAAGATATTTCCCTAATATGTCGAGAGTATTAGCTGGTGCAACTACCACATCTGGTTCTGAAATTGTGGTGGAAGCTTTACCTTCAGTTGCTAGAACAATGAATTTTAGATTTACGGTTAGAGACAACAGAGCAGGTGGCTCTACAAATAACAGTGATGATATGATTGTTACAGTTAACGCAACGGCTGGCCCTTTCGTTATTACTGCTCCAAACACAGCGGTTTCTTATGCAGGAGGATCTTCTCAAACCATTACTTGGAATGTTGCTGGAACAACTGCAAACGGCGTAAACTGTGCCAATGTTGATATTTTAATCTCTACAAACGGCGGTACAACTTGGTCAACGTTATTAGCAGCTACTCCAAACGACGGAACGCAAGCAGTAACTATTCCAAATACGGCTGGAACTCAAAATAGAATCATGATTAAAGGAACTAACCATATTTTCTTTGATGTTTCTAATACAAACTTCACAATTACAACTGGAACAACAACCGATACTACAGTTCCATCAACACCAACATTATCAGCTTCAGGAACAACTCAAACAAGTACTAACTTGTCATGGACTGCTTCAACTGACAACGTAGGAGTAACAGGATATGATGTTTACAGAGGAACTACTTTACTTACAACAGTAACTGGAACTACTTACACAGCAACTGGATTAACAGCTTCTACAGCGTATTCATTTACAGTTAGAGCTAAAGATGCTGCAGGAAACTTATCTGTAACAAGTAACACGGTTAATGTAACAACTTTAGCAGCAACAACTACGGACACAACCGTGCCATCAACTCCAACTTTATCAGCTTCTGGAACAACTCAAACAAGTACTAACTTGTCTTGGACTGCTTCAACTGACAACGTAGGTGTAACAGGATACAATGTTTACAGAGGAACTACATTACTTACAACAGTAACTGGAACAACTTACACTGCAACTGGATTAACAGCTTCTACAGCGTATTCATTTACAGTTAGAGCTAAAGATGCTGCAGGAAACTTATCTGTAACAAGTAACACCGTTAATGTAACAACTTTAGCCGCTACTTCAGTTACTTACTGTACTTCTCAAGGAAACAGTACAGCTGACGAAAGAATTGGAAGAGTTCAATTTGGAACAATTAACAATGCTTCTACTGGAACTGCAGGTTATGAAAACTTTACTTCAATTTCAACAAATGTTGTTAGAGGTACTGCTAACACGATTACTATTACTCCAACTTGGACTGGAACAGTCTTTATTGATGCTGGCGAAACTGTATTTACTAAAGCTGCTTCGAAAACCACTCCTGTAAGTGGAAGTTTCACAATTCCTGCTACTACAACTGTAGGGACCAAAAGAATGAGAGTTTCAATGAAATACAATGGTGTTCCAACATCTTGTGAAGCTTTCTCTTACGGACAGGTAGAAGATTATACGATTAACGTAACTTCAACAGCAAAAGACATTGAAACTACTCCTCTAACATTCAGTTTATATCCAAATCCTGTAAAAGGTGATGTATTAAACATTTCTGACTTTGAAGGTGAAGCTTCTTACAGAATTTTCAGTGCTATGGGTCAAGATTTAGGAAATGGAAAAGTAGAAAATAACACCATTAATGTTGGAAATTTAGCAAATGGAACTTACATGATTGAAGTTACTACTGCAAACGGAACTAACATGAAACGTTTTATCAAACAATAATTCCAATAAAAGAAAACCTAAAAACCGCTCAGTAATTGAGCGGTTTTTTTATGGCTATAATTTTGTATTTTTATGCCATTAATATTTACAACCATGAAAAAATTAGCTTTACTAATTACTTGTATTATGAGTATAACAGCTGCAACCGCTCAAAACGTAATGACTCCCGAAACCTTATGGCAATTAGGTAGAGTAACTCCATTAGGAATTTCAAAAGATGGAAAACTATTAGTTTACAAAGTGGGAACGCCTTCTGTGGAAGAAAATAAAATCAATTCGAAATATTACTCTGTGCCGATTAATGGAGGGAATGCAACTTTATTAGAAAAAATTGACGGCTTAATTGCCGATAAAAGTATTTCACCAAATGGTCAGGAATACATCAGTGTTGAACAAGTAAAAGTAGAGAAAATACTGGGTTCAGATTTGTATCCTAAATTGTCAAAAACTACTGCTCAAGTCTATACAGGTTTAGATTATCGTCATTGGGACACTTGGAATGACGGCACACATAACCATTTATTTGTGGGATTACTTGCTAAAGAAAATGAAAAAGTTTTAGCTCCGATTGATATTATGCCAAACGAACCTTATGATTCCCCTCAAAAACCATTTGGTGGTGATGAAGATTATGTTTGGTCACCTGATGGAACAAAAATCATCTACGTTTGTAAAAAGAAAGCGGGAACTGCTTATGCAACAAGCACCAATACCGATTTATACGAATACGATTTAGCAACCAAAACCACAAAAAATCTTACCGAAAGTAATTTAGGTTACGATACGCATCCAATTTTTTCTCCAAAAGGCGATTTATCTTGGTTACAAATGAAACGCGATGGTTTTGAAGCCGATAAAAATGATATTATTGTGCGTCATAGAGGACTAGACATTAATTTGACTGCTGGTTGGGACGGAACCGTAGATAGTTTTACTTGGAGTAACGATGGAAAAAAAGTATATTTCATTGCGCCAATTAAAGGAACCAAACAACTTTTTGAAGTCAATTTTCCAGGTTTAACAAAAATTGCGGTGCGTGTAACTCAATTAACTGATGGCGATTTTGATGTAAATGCCATTGTTGGTTTTTCAGGAACTTCGGTTTTAGTAACTCGAAACGACATGAATCGTGCGCCAGAAGTATATTCATATGATTTGGCTAAGAAAACTTGGAAACAAATTACCAAAGTTAATGATGAAGCTTATGCTAAAATCAGCGCTTGTAAAACAGAAAAGCGTTGGGTTACGACTACCGATGGTAAAAAAATGTTGGTTTGGGTAATTTTACCACCAAACTTTGATAAAACTAAAAAATATCCAACACTATTATACTGTCAAGGTGGACCACAAAGTGCGTTGACACAATCGTATTCTTTCCGTTGGAATTTCCAATTAATGGCTTCGCAAGGTTATATTATTGTGGCACCCAACCGAAGAGGAATGCCAGGACACGGAACGGCTTGGAACGAACAAATTTCAGGAGATTGGGGCGGACAAGTTATGGATGATTACTTAACTGCCATTGATGATGTTGCCAAAGAATCGTACGTAGATAAAACACGTTTAGGTGCTGTTGGCGCTAGTTACGGAGGTTATTCAGTATTTCAATTAGCTGGAATTCACAAAAACCGTTTCAAAACCTTCATTTCGCACTGTGGTATTTTCAATACAGAAAGCATGTATGGAACTACAGAAGAAGTTTTCTTTACGAATTGGGATTCAGGTGGTGCTTATTGGGAAAAAGACAATGCAACAGCGCAAAAAACGTATAACGAATTCAATCCAATTAAGTTAATCAACAACTGGAATACACCTATTTTAATTATCCAAGGCGGAAAAGATTACCGTGTGCCAATTGGACAAGGACAAGAAGCTTTTCAAGCAGCACAATTAAAAGGAATTAAAAGTAAATTCTTATTATTTCCAGATGAAAACCATTGGGTATTAAAACCACAAAACGCATTGGTTTGGCAAAAAGAATTTTTTGGTTGGTTGAAAGAAACATTATAGATGAAATTAAAAAAAATAACATACATACTTGTATTTTTTCTTACAACTCTATCTTATGGATTTCATAAAGAGCATAGAGAATATTCAACATATGGTAATATAAAAGTTTTAGGAAGATCTGCATTTGCAAATTACAATGAATTCAACAAGTTTAAAATAATTGGCAAATTATCTCAACAATTATGTCAAAAACTTAATTATAAGGACACTATTGTTTTAGAGTTTGAGCATATTTATTCAAACTATAAACCCAATTTAATTATCATAGAAAAAGGCAATACAGATTATATATCTAAATTATATAGAATTGAAAAAATAGATAGTATATACTCTGCTCCAAACAACAACAAAAACATTGGTATTTGTATAAGACAGATTGCACAAAAATTTGATGTTGTTGAGATTTTAAAACTATTAGAATATGTAATAATTAATCATGAAAATTTAATTTTCGAAAAGCATAAAGTCAAGCTCAGAAACTTTGACATGAAAAGAACAAAAATTATAAACTATCATAGTATCAACAAAAAACTGATAAAATCAATAATTAATAACCCTAAAACATCAGAATTAGTCAAAAAAATTATTAGTTCAGATGTTCTTTTTTTTGAATTTGAAAATATTAAAGGAAAATGGAATAATGAAGAATTTATTATATCAAATGAATTTTCGAGCA
>JBILST010000011.1:0-20464 GCA_044371865.1 Flavobacterium sp. | reverse complement strand
TTTTTATTGCAAAAAAAACATACACTAATCAAAATAATAACCTTTTTATAACAAATTCTTAATTTTTTGTTGCACAATAACTAAAAAAAATTAATTTTATATATAACCAAACATAATCAACTATAAATTAAAAACTTACCCCAAAATGAAACCTCACTCTCTGATGTGGAAAAACTTCTTGTTTTTTCTTTTTTTTATTTTTACAATTACAACAACATTTTCACAAACAACTGACACTTTTACTGCATCTGGTAGTTGGACTGTTCCTACTGGAGTAACATCTGTAACAGTACAAATCTGGGGCGCTGGAGGTGGAGGTGGTGGATCAAATGTAAGCGCATTTGGTGGATCTGGTGGTGGATCTGGTGCTTATTCAACAAGAATAGTTACAGTAACACCTGGCACTTATACCTTTACAATCGGAACTGGTGGTACTGCTGGAGCTGCTGCTAATGGAACTGGTGGTGCTGGCGGAAACTCAACAATAACAATTGGCGGATTTACACTTACTGCCAATGGTGGTACTGGAGGTGCTGGAAATAGCGGTACTGTTGGAAGTGGAGGAATTGCAGGTGGCGGAGCTACAAATACAGATGGAAACCCCGGATTAATAGGCGGTACTTCTGGTGGTAATGGTGGAAGTGCACCAAATGGAGGAACTGGAGGAACTGGAGGCTTAAATGGCGTTGGTAACCCAGGAGTAACCCCTGGAGCTGGTGGCGGTGGCGGTGAAAGAGGTGGTGGTAATCGAGCAGGTGGTGCTGGTGCGCGTGGAGAAATTAGATTCACCTACACGCTACCCGCAACATATTGTACCCCTACAAACACCTACTCAACATCTTACTACATTAGCGGTGTAACAACAAGTGGTGGAATTGCAAACATAAATAACACTCCAACAGGATTTTCTGCTTATACAAACTACACATCGCTATTTGTAAGTCAAATTGCAGGTAGTAGTTTTTCATTAAATGCTTCTCATCCTTCTAGCACTTACGGCTATAATGTTTGGATTGATTGGAACAATGATTTAGATTTTAATGATGCTGGTGAAAATGTTCTATCAACTGGATATCTTACATCACCCGCAAGTCTAGGCACAATAACTATTCCACTTGGTCAAGCTGTTGGAAATTATAGAATGCGAATTAGAAATGCCTACCTTAGTAATCCTGCGCCAGCATGTGGTGCTTTTGACTATGGAGAAGCCGAAGACTACACGGTACAAGTAGTTACACCTCCAGCATGTTCAGGAACTCCTTCTGCTGGAACAGTAACTACAACACCTGGTTCTGGAAATGCTGGATCATCTTATACTGTTTCAGCTACAGGATTTTCAGCTGCATCTGGACTTACTTTTCAATGGCAATATAGTACGGATGCTGGAGCAACATGGACAAATGCCGGAGCAGCTTCTGGAACATATTCAAATTATACAGCAACTGCGCCTAGTTTAGGCACAACTGTTGTATGGAAATTAATTGTAACTTGTACTAATAGTGGAATTAGTTCAAATTCAACAACTGCTAGTTTCACTTCAGTATCAACACAAAACGTACCTTCAACTGGAAACAACACTGTAGCGTGTGGGACAAATATCGTTTTATATGATAATGGAGGTGTTTCTGGTGATTATGCTAATAGCTCAAACGGATATACTGTTTTAGATGCAGGACTAGGAGCAACAATTAATATTTCAGGAAACTATGTTACTGAAAGTGTTGATTATATAAGAATTTACAATGGAACTGGAACTGCAGGTACTTTACTAGCTACTTATTCAGGTACAGGTACAATTAACTATACTGGTACTGCAGGGCAAACATTAACAATTCGATTCTCTTCTGATAGCTCAGTAGTTTATTCAGGATTTGCACTTTCTGTTTCGTATAGCGGAGTTTGTTATCCAGTTTGCGCTGGAACACCATCTGCAGGAACAGTAACTACCTCTCCTGCATCAGGAATACCTGGCTCTTCTTATACCGTTGCAGCAACAGGGTATACTGGCGCTACAGGTCTAACATTTCAATGGCAATCTAGCACAGACGCTGGTGCTACATGGACAAATGTTGGAGCAGCATCTGGAACGTACTCAAATTATACTGCAACAGCTCCTAGTTTAGGTTCAACTGTTATATGGAAATTAATTGTAACATGTACCAATAGTGGTATTAGCGCAACTTCAACAACTGCTAGTTTCACTTCCGTTTCAACACAAAATATACCAACAACTGGAAACAACACTGTAGCGTGTGGGACAAATATCGTTTTATATGATAATGGAGGTGTTTCTGTTGATTATGCTAACAGTTCAAATGGATATACTGTTTTAGAAGCAGGACTCGGAGCAACAATTAACATTTCAGGAAACTATGTTACTGAAAGTGTTGATTATATAAGAATTTACAATGGAACTGGAACTGCAGGTACTTTACTAGCTACTTATTCAGGTACAGGCACAATTAATTATACTGGTACTGCAGGACAAACATTAACAGTTCAATTTACATCTGATAGTTCAATTGTTTATTCAGGTTTTACCTTATCGGTATCCTACAGTGGTGTTTGTTTTCCAGTTTGTGCTGGAGCGCCTACAGGTGGAACGGTAACAACCAATCCAAATACTGGCTGGCCTGGATCTGCTTATACTGTATCAGCAACAGGCTATACATTAGCATTAAACATGAGCTACCAGTGGCAATACAGTACGGATGCAGGTGCAACATGGACAAATGCTGGTATTGCAACAAGCTCTTATACAAATTATTCAGCAATAGCACCACTAAGCGGGAATGTAAATTGGCGATTAGTTTCAACTTGTACAAATAGCGGACAAAGTACAGCATCAACAAATGGAATGTTTGTAACTATGACTGTAAGTGATGTTGTAACAGGATGTCCTAATGTTGTTTCTGGCGGTTTAGGCTTAAACGGAGTAGATCCTGCCGCTGTAAACTGTACAGCTGCAACAACATGTGTTGATTTAGAAGCAACTTACTTAGATTTAGGTGAAACTACAAATTACATCGTAGAACCGATACTATACAATCCACCTTTTGCATTCAGTGGACTTGCAAATCCTGTGAGTGTTAATACTGATGATGTTTGGTCACCTATTGTAGCGCTTCCGTTTGATTTTTGTTTTTATGGTAACACATTTAACCAATGTTTAATTGGCTCGAATGGAGTAATAACATTTGATTTAGTAAATAATACGCCGGGGGGAAGTTGCGACTGGAGCATGTATGATAGCACAGGAGCAAATTTACCGGTGAGTGGTCACGATGCATTAATTGAGAATTCAATTTTTGGTGTATTCCATGACATCAACCCAACAAGTGCTGGAAATGTAGGTTGGGAATTAATTACCCTACCAACAGGATGTAGAGCTTTAGTTGTGTCATGGTCAAATGTTCCTATGTTTTCTAACGATACTGCTAATGACTACACTGGTATGATGGTTTTATATGAAAATTCTAACATCATAGAAGTATATGTTCAGAAAAAAAGAATTACTACTCATTCAGGTTTTGGAACAGAACCAATGTGGAATAATGGAAACGCAGTCATTGGTATTCAAAATGCTACGGGTACTTTAGCATCGGTTCCTCCAGGAAGAAATGTACTAGACGCCAACTGGACTGCTACAAACGAAGCATGGCGATTTGTTCCAAACGGAAGTTCTATAGCATCTATAGCTTGGCACGAAGGTTCTGGCATAACAGGACCAATAGTTGGTACAACCCCTATCCTTAGTGTTTGTCCAACTTAAACAACAACTTACACAGCCGAAATAACTTACACGCTTTGTGACGGTAGAACTATCAAAGAAAGTGATGAAACAACTGTAACAATTAATGGTGCAAAAGTATGGGATGGCTCAGTTAGCACAAATTGGAACGTTGCAAATAACTGGACTCCATCAGGAGTACCTACCGCATTAGATTGCGTTGTAATTGCTGATACAGCAAATGATCCTGTTATTTCTGGAACTAATTTTAATGCGTTAGGTTTAAATTTAACTATCAATAATAATGCAACTTTAACTGTAACAACTGACAATTATTTAACAGTAACTGATGGGGTTAACATCAACACAACAGGTGATTTAATTTTACAAAATAGCGCAAGTTTAATTCAAACTAATAATGATTCAAATCAGGGAACTATGCATATGACAAGAACGACAAATATTCGTAATTTAGATTATGTATACTGGTCATCTCCTGTTACTAGTTTCAATTTAACAAATGTTTCTCCAGGAACAAATGGATTTAAATATAAATGGACCCCTACCATAGTGTCTAACACGAATGGTTTTGGAAATTGGACTGCTGCAAACGAAACAATGGTTTTAGGAAAAGGATACATTGTGAGAGGCCCCGACAGCTATACTTCAACTATTACTCCTTTTAATGCAGTATTTACAGGAACTCCAAATAACGGTACAATTACTACTCCTATTTCAAGAGGAACTTGGAACGGAGGCAATTATTTAACCGGAGCATCTACTACCTTAGGAACTAACAATGACGATAATTGGAACTTAATTGGAAATCCATACCCTTCTGCTATTAATGCAATTGACTTTTTAACATTAAATACTAATGTAGATGGATTTGTTAACATTTGGACACATGGAACCCTACCAGGCTCAGCAATTTCAGATCCATTTTACAATGATTATGCCTATAATTATACACCTGGAGATTACATAACCTATAATAGCAGTGGAGCTTCTGCTGGCCCTGGAACGTATGGTGGTAATATTGGTGCAGGTCAAGCCTTTTTTGTATTAATGAATCATACTTCTGGTTCAAGTACTGAAAATGTTACGTTCAATAATACTATGAGAAGTAGTTCACATGACAATACCGAATTCTATAGAACTTCAAACGAAAACGGAAGAATTTGGCTTGATTTAGTTGCTTCTAATGGTGCTAATGTTAGAAACCTTGTAGCATATGTAGCAGACGCAACAAATAATAGAGATCGTATGTATGACGCTATTACTTCTGAAAAATTAAGTTTAAACTTATATTCATCTATTGGTAATGAAACGATGAAAATTCAAGGAAGAAGTATACCTTTCGACGAAAATGACAGAGTGCCAATGGGAATAAAAGTGCCTCAAAATGGTAATTATTCAATTGCAATTGGTGCAGTTGATGGCTTCTTTACAAACGTAAATCAAAATATTTATTTAGAAGACAATGTAACCAATGTAATTCATGACCTTAGACAAAACCCTTATAGCTTTACAGCTACAACTGGAAATTATCCAAATCGTTTTGTTTTAAGATATACAAATGAGACATTAGGACAAGATGATCCAACTGCTGACGAAGCCAATTTATGGATAATTTCTTTAGATGGTTTAGCTGTAAAATCAACTAAAAACCAAATTGAATCTGTTAGAGTATTTGATGTTTTAGGAAGAGAATTAGCTCATTACCCAAAAGTAAATAGCTATGAAGTTCCACTTACTAAAATTCAAAAAAATAATGCAGGTTTAATCATTCAGGTAACACTATCAAATGGAACTGTTTTAAGTAAAAAAGCAATTTACTAACCTACTCTATTAAATTTAAAAATCCCTTTCAATTTACTTGAAAGGGATTTTTTTTGTCAAATTATCACTGTCTGAATCAATAAAAAAAATTGTTATAAAAAATTAAATATAAAGGTTTTTATGAAAAATAATAACAAAAGGTAAATTAATTGTTATTTTATTTGGTAAATTAATTTTATAAAGATATTTTTGCACCCCCTAATAAATTAACCGTAAAATATCTAATTAAATGAAAAATAATCTACTTTACCTATTTTTACTAATAAATATATCTACAATGGCGCAGGTTGGCGTTGGAACAACTACACCTCAAGCCACAATGGACATCACTTCAACAAACGATGGACTATTAATACCAAGAATTGCCTTATCAGCAACTAATGTCGCTACTGTTTTAACCCCTACAACATCTGAATTAGTATACAATACTGCAACTTCTGCCGTAGGACCTAATCAAGTTACACCAGGATTTTACTATTGGGACGGAACTTTATGGATTAGACTTTCTAGCGGAGCTACAAACGACTGGGCTTTAACAGGAAACGCTGGAACAACTCCAGGTACAAACTTTATAGGAACAACCGATGCTCAAGATTTAAGAATCAAAACCGGAGGGACTGACCGATTGAACATCCAAAATTCTAACGGACAACTACAATCTTATTTTGCTGGAACAAATACCGCACCAGCATTTTCATGGAATGCAGACCCTAACACTGGTGTTTTTCGATCAGCTGCAGATAATTTAAGTTTAACAACCAACGGAATCGAAGGCTTAAGAGTAAGAGAAAACAGTAATGTTAGTATTGGAGCGACATACGCTTCTACAAACGCTGCTCCTACTAACGGATTAAGAGTTCAAGGCCAATCTGTTGTTGGGAAAGCATCTGGAGAAGACACTAGAGATATCTTTTCTTCACATACCTCAGCAACTGCATACAATAATGTAACAGGATATCCAGGAGTAACAGGCTCAAGAGCAATTTCAGGTTATGCAAATGGTGGAGGAATGGGAGTTTTTGGATTTGCTGACAGAAGTGGTTATGGAATTGTAGGTTTAACACAACCTTCAGCGATTTCCGCTTTCGTACAAACTGGAGAAGGAGTATTAGGACAAGCAGATGGATCTTCAGGAATTTCTACAATACCTATTGGAGTACACGGAATTATTGATGAATCTACGGCTGGTTTAAACACAGCAACTCCTGTATTAGGAGAAAACAACAATACTACCAAAGGAACTGGTTTGGCAGGTGGCGCTTACAACTCTTCTTCAAGAGCTATGGCTGGTGTTTACGGAAATTTCGCTACTCGCTCTAGTTCGTCAGAAGCTTACCAATTTGGTGTAATTGGAGATATACTTTTGCTTGGTGTAGCTACCCAACCAGATGCTACTGGAGGAGTTTTAGGAACGAATGCGGCAGGTGATTTTGGTATACTAGGCTACAAGTCAATAAACAGTACAAACTATAGTGTCTATGGAGGTAATGCTAATGGTTCAATTTCTAATGGAAATAGTGGAAGAATTTCAAATTCAAACACTTCAAACAATCTAATTGGCTTAGGAATCAACGGAGGTTTCATGGGAGGTTATGTAAAAGGAAATCAATATGGATTAATGACTCAAGGAAATGAATTTGGAATGTATGTACAAGGGAACACTATAACAAACGAACCAATTGTTCAATTAACAGATACAAACAACTCACAAAGAACCATATCTTATACTGCTACTTCTATAGAAGTTGATGTTACTACAAGAGGAACTGGAAAACTTACTAATGGAGAAAGCTTTATTACATTCAAAGAAGCTTTCAAAAATTTAGTATCAAGCGAAGAGGGTATAAATATCACTATTACTCCAATGGGAGAAACTAATGGCGTATATATAAGTAAAGTTACTAGTGAAGGTTTTTATGTAAAGGAAAACAGAAACGGATCAAGCAATGTATCATTCAACTGGACTGCTATAGGAACAAGAAAAGGGTATGAAAAAGGCGTAGAAATTTCTGATGTTGTTTTATCAAACAATTTTGATAAAAACATGAACGGAGTAATGCATAACGATGGTAATAAAGAAGAAGGAACTCCAATTTATTTCGACGGAAACCAAATTCGTTTTGAAAGAATGCCAGAAGGAATTATTCAATACAATAAAAAAGAAGCTCCTAAGAAGAAATAAATTAATACTTCAAAAAATTCCAAAAAGACCTCTGCTTTAAATAGTCGAGGTTTTTTTCGTTTGTATAAGCTTCTTTTTCAAAAGAAATATTATAATAAGCCTCTCTCCTATTTTTATATTGTATCAAACGAATCAAAAATTCGATTCCATACCAAATAAAAAAGAATACCACTAAAAGCTCCAATTGCTGCCAAATATGAATTTTTTCATGATTCATTAATACCTTTTGAGATTTATCTTTTTTATCCGATAAAAACACAAATGGAAAAATAGCAAATCCACGAAATCCTTTTGGTATTAAATATTTAAAAACTAGTACTATCATTTCATGCAAAGTTGCTAAATTTGTCAACATGAATAACGATTTAAATCCAAATAATTTAAAAGAAGGTGAAGATTTCTATTATACACCTGAAGGATACAAATGTTTTACAGAAAAATATCATTTAAAAAGAGGTTATTGCTGTAAAAGTGGTTGTAGACATTGCCCCTATGGTTTTGATAAAAAAACAGGTACAACGAAGAAAAAATAAAATGGACATACATTTATTCAAATATAGAATTAAAATTCACAAGTCCTATCACAGGTCAGACATTCGTTATCCTTAGTTTTTCTCTAATAAATAGTTAGAAAAATTTAAAAAACGAATAAAATCAACAAAAATGACATTTAAAGAGCAAATATTAGAAGGAATTCCAGCGGTTCTACCAAATCCAAAACCGTATGAAAAAGAAATTAATCACGCCCCAAAACGTAAAGAAATTCTATCGGAAGATGAAAAAAAATTGGCTTTAAAAAATGCTTTACGCTATTTTGAACCAAAACATCATGCCGAATTAATACCTGAATTCAAAAATGAATTAGAAACGTATGGCCGTATTTACATGTATCGCTTACGTCCCGATTATAAGATGTATGCGCGTCCAATTTCTGAATATCCAGGAAAATGCGAACAAGCAAAAGCAATTATGTTGATGATTCAAAACAATTTGGATTATGCAGTTGCTCAACATCCACACGAACTAATTACCTATGGCGGAAATGGAGCTGTTTTTTTAAATTGGGCTCAATACCGTTTGACTATGAAATATTTAGCCGAGATGACAGAAGAACAAACCTTAGCTATGTATTCTGGTCATCCAATGGGATTATTTCCTTCTCACAAAGAAGCACCAAGAGTTGTAGTTACAAATGGAATGGTGATCCCAAATTATTCCAAACCCGATGATTGGGAAAAAATGAATGCTTTAGGAGTTTCTCAATACGGCCAAATGACTGCTGGAAGTTATATGTATATTGGTCCACAAGGGATCGTGCACGGAACTACAATTACGGTTTTAAATGGGTTTAGAAAAATAAAAAAAGCTCCAAAAGGTGGATTATTCGTAACTTCTGGCTTAGGAGGAATGTCTGGAGCGCAACCAAAAGCTGGAAACATTGCAGGTTGTGTAACCGTTTGTGCCGAAGTGAATCCAAAAATCACACACATTCGTCATTCGCAAGGTTGGATTAATGAAGTAGTTGAAAATATAGACGAACTGGTACCAAGAGTTAAAAAAGCTCTTGAAAATAATGAAGTAGTTTCTATTGCTTATTTAGGAAATGTAGTAGATGTATGGGAACGTTTTGACCAAGAAAATTTACATATTGATTTAGGTTCTGACCAAACATCCCTTCACAATCCTTGGGCTGGTGGCTACTACCCTACTGGTTTTTCATTTGAAGAGTCCAATGAAATGATGGCAAACAATCCAACTAAATTCAAGGAAGAAGTTCAAAAAACATTACGTCGTCATGCAACAGCAATAAACAAACATACCGAAAAAGGCACCTATTTTTTCGATTATGGAAATGCTTTTTTACTAGAAGCTTCTCGAGCTGGAGCTGATGTTTTTGCAGAAAATCACATCGATTTCAAATACAATAGTTATGTACAAGACATTATGGGACCTATGTGTTTCGATTATGGATTTGGACCTTTCCGCTGGGTTTGTGCTTCTGGAAATCCTGAAGATTTAGCCAAAACAGATCAGATTGCCTGCGATGTTTTAGAAGAAATGATGAAAAATTCACCTGAAGAAATTCAACAACAAATGGCAGACAATATCCAATGGATAAAAGGTGCCCAAGAAAATAAATTAGTTGTAGGCTCTCAAGCTCGTATTTTATATGCTGATGCTGAGGGAAGAATAAAAATTGCTGAAGCCTTCAATCAAGCGATTGCTCGTGGTGAAATTGGCTACGTAATTTTAGGTCGTGATCACCATGATGTTTCTGGAACGGATTCTCCTTATAGAGAAACCTCCAACATTTACGATGGTTCTCGCTACACGGCAGATATGGCTATACAAAACGTAATTGGAGATAGTTTCCGTGGCGCTACATGGGTTTCTATCCACAATGGAGGTGGCGTAGGCTGGGGAGAAGTAATAAATGGTGGTTTTGGTATGGTTCTTGATGGAACTAAAGAAGCATCAAAAAGATTAGAATCTATGCTATTTTGGGATGTAAATAATGGTATTTCAAGAAGAAGTTGGGCTAGAAACGAAGGAGCAATTTTTGCAATAAAAAGAGCAATGGAGACGCAACCTTTATTAAAAGTCACCATCCCTAATATAGTAGATGAAAATTTATTATAGTTTCAGGAGTAAAGTTTTTAGTAAATTTACTTGTCAAAACAGTAACCCTGAAGCACGAAACTTTTAAACGATAAACATTATGAAAACAATTAAACTACTTTCGATTTTTTTTCTCGCTGCATTCGCTTCTTGCAGTTCTGTAAGAGTAAATGCTGATTATGATAAAAAAGCAACTTTTACTAATTACAAAACCTACGCTTATTTAAAAAGTGGTATTGACAAAGCAGAAATATCCGATTTAGATAAAAAGAGAATATTATTCTCAATTGATGAAGTAATGACAAGTAAGGGCTTTAGTAAATCTGAAAATCCCGATGTTTTAATAAGCATATTCACCAAAGAAAGAGAGCGTGTTGATGTGTATAACAACATGGGGTTTGGTTGGGGATGGAACCCTTACTGGGGAATGGGCATGGGATATACAAATGTAACTACTACTCCCGAAGGAACACTTTTTATTGATATAATTGATGCAAAAACAAAGGAGTTAGTTTGGCAAGGAGAAGGAAGTGGTTATCTAACTAAAAATACAGATAAAAAAGATGCAAGAATAAAAGAGTTTGTTTTAAAAATATTAGAACAATACCCTCCAAAACAATAAAAAAAATCAAAAGAGCTAAATCATATTAGCTCTTTTTTTTTAAAACATCAATACATAGTAAATAATTGTAGTAAATTTGTAGAACTTTCTACTCTTTTTTTATATGAAAATAAATAAAAAAACACTGCTATCAAGAATTCTTAAAATTACAGGAATTACATTTTTAATTTCACTAATTGTATTGATTATTCTTCCTATTTTATTTGCCGATACTATTACTGAAAAAGTAAAGATTCTTGCCAACAACAACCTTGAAGGAGAATTGAATTTCAAAGAATCAGAATTGTCATTTTTTAAACATTTTCCTTCTTTAACATTAACCTTAAAAGATTTAAATTTAAAAGGCTCAAGTCCTTATAAAAATGAATCTTTAGTTGCGGCTAAAGAAATTGGATTTGGAATTAACGTATGGAGTGTCGTTTTCGGAAATCAAACACAAATTGAAGAACTATTTTTAGAGAACGCCAAAATAAACATCTTGGTAAATAAAAAAGGAGAAGCTAATTACAACATATACAAATCAACTTCAAAAAGCACTACAAGTTCATCAGAAAGTGCATCATTAAACTTAGAAAATATACAAATTAAAAACAGTATCTTATTTTATAACGATAAGTCTACAAAAATTAATATTGAAGCTAAAGGATTTAATTACAAAGGAAAAGGACATTTATTAAAATCAAATTTCAATTTAAAAACATCCGCACAAATTGATAGCTTAAGTTTTGTTTACGATCAAAAAGAATACATAAAAAACAAAAAGGTTAAAGCCAATTTAATAACAAAAATCAACACTAATTCCCTTTCCTTTATTTTTGAGAAGAATGATTTAATCATCAATAAGTTGCCTGTAGAGTTTACTGGATTTTTTGATTTCTTAAAAAACGGTTACCAAATGGACTTTAATTTAAAAACTGAAGACTGTGATTTAGATGATTTGTTTTCAGCTTTACCAGCCGAATATGTTTCTTGGATGACAGAAACCAAAATGAAAGGAAAAACTTCTGCATTATTAACCTTAAAAGGAAAATATATTGCCTCACAAAATTTAAGTCCTGAATTAAATTTCAATATTAAAGTACGCGACGGTTATGTTAAACATGCGAAAGCACCTTATCCAGTAGAATCTATTTTTTTAAATTTAGAAACTAAACTTCCTAATTTAGACATTAACCAACTCAAAGTAAGATTAGATTCGCTTTATTTTGATGTGAATAAAAACAATTTAAGTGCCATTTTAATTTCAGATGGTTTTGGAAAAAAGATAACTATTGATTCAAAAATAAAATCAAAATTAGATTTGGCTTTTTTGAGCAATGCACTTCAAATTCCAAATTTCAAATTAGCTGGAAATTTAGATACTGATATTGTTTCTAAAGGAAATTACAACAAAGAGGATAAAAAATTCCCTGTAACTAAAGGAAATTTTGTGCTTAAAAATGGATTTATTCAAACATCATATTATCCAAAACCTATTCAAAACATCAATCTTAAAGCCGTTTTAATCAGTCCTACAAACGATTTTAAAGACGCCTCTTTTGTGCTTTCTCCTGCGAATTTAACTTTTGAAGGAGAACCTTTTTCAATGAACGCTTCTTTCAAAAATTTTGATGACATAAATTATGACGTAAAAGCAAAAGGAACTTTAAACATTGCTCGAATTTATAAAGTATTCTCTCAAAAAGGATTAGATGTTGATGGTTATATCAAAGCCAATTTAAGTTTGACCGGCAGACAAAGCGACGCCACAAATGGCAATTACAATAACTTAAAAAACAGCGGAACTTTAGAAGTTAAAAACATTAAAACGACAAGTGATTATTTGGCAAAACCATTCTTAATAGAAAACGGTTTGTTTACTTTTAACCAAGACAAAATGAACTTTTCCAATTTCAATGGAAAATACGGAACTTCTGACATTACCATGAATGGAAATTTAGAAAACGTTATCAATTTTGTGCTTTCGGAAAATCAAATTTTAAAAGGAAATTTCAATTTGACTTCCAATTATTTAAATATTAATGAGTTTATTCCAACAACAACTTTTGAAACCGATGAAGAAACCGAAAAAACAGAAGTTTCTGGAGTAGTTGAAATTCCAACCAATTTGAATGTTTCCATACAAACTAATGCTGTAAAAACAATATACGACGACATTACAATTGAAAATTTAAGAGGAAATATACTCATCCAAAACGGAATATTAAAACTTTCAAATGGATCACTTGGCATCATTGGAGCCACCGCAAAAATGGAAGCCCTGTATAAAAACGAAGGTACACAAAAGGCTTATTTTGATTATAAAATTAACGCGTCAGAATTTGATATTAAACGCGCTTACAATGAAATTAAAATGTTTAGAGAAATTGTCACAGCTGCCGAAAGTGCGGAAGGAGTTGTAGGCATAAATTATTCTATAAAAGGCGTTTTAAACAATCAAATGGCACCCGTAATGCCCTCTTTAGAAGGAAGCGGAACACTTTCGGTTAAGAAAGTTAAAATGAAAGGTTTTAAATTATTGAATGTTGTTTCAGATAAAACCGAAAATCCTGACATTAAAGATCCTGACATTTCTAAAGTAGATATTAAAACTACCATTAAGAACAATATTGTAACTATTGAACGTTTTAAATTTAAAGTAGCTGGCTTCAGATTACGATTTGAAGGACAAACTAGCTTAGATGGAAAATTAAACTTAAAAATGCGAATTGGATTACCTCCGTTAGGCATTCTTGGAATTCCAATCAAAGTTTTAGGCACTCAAGAAAATCCAAATATTAAGTTGGGAAGAAAATCAGAAGATTTAGAAGAAACAGAATATGTAGACGGCGTAACTCCTGTTAATACAACAGAGGGTTTACCTGGTCCAGCAATAGTTCCTAATGATAGTATTCCTAATGCCAAAATAGAAATCTTAAAAGATACACCCGTAGAAAAAGTAGATTGATAGTTTGCAATTAGTTTTATCAAATCGTTAAAAAACTTTCCTGATTTCTTAAAAATTCGTATTTTTACCTCAAACATCACGAATAAAATTATGGAAACGCATTTTGAAAGCAATCCGTTGATTGACAGATTACCAAAACATTTAAAACAATTTATCAAACCTCAGGTTTATGAAGATTACACACCAATAAACCAAGCGGTTTGGCGTTATGTAATGCGTAAAAATGTATCTTATCTTTCAAAAGTAGCTCATAATTCCTATTTAGAAGGTTTAGAAAAAACTGGTTTAGAAATCGATAACATTCCAAACATGTATGGAATGAATCGTATTTTAAAAGAAATTGGTTGGGCTGCGATTGCCGTTGACGGATTCATTCCACCCAATGCTTTTATGGAATTTCAAGCTTATAATGTTTTAGTTATTGCTTGCGATATTCGTCAGTTAGAACACATTGAATATACACCTGCTCCCGATATTATTCATGAAGGTGCTGGTCACGCTCCTATCATTGCCAATCCTGAATATGCCGAATATTTAAGACGTTTTGGCGAAATTGGATGCAAAGCAATTTCTTCTTCTCGTGATTATGAATTGTACGAAGCCATTCGTTTACTTTCTATTTTGAAAGAAGCAGAAGATACACCTGAATCAGAAATTAAAAAAGCGGAAGAGCAAGTTGATTTCTTACAGAATAATATGGGTGAATTATCTGAAATGTCTAAAATTAGAAATCTGCATTGGTGGACCGTTGAATATGGCTTAATTGGAACGGTTGATGATCCAAAAATTTATGGTGCAGGATTACTTTCTTCGATTGGAGAAAGTGCTTGGTGTATGACCGATAACGTGAAGAAAATCCCTTATGATATTTCAGCGGCAGACCAAAGTTTTGACATTACAAAACCTCAACCACAATTATATGTTACTCCTGATTTTGCTAAATTAAGTTCAGTTTTAGAAGAATTTGCTAATACTATGGCTTTGAGAACAGGAGGATTATCTGGAGTTCAAAAATTAATCAGTTCAAAATCATTAGGAACAATTGAATTGAGTACGGGAATTCAAATTTCAGGAATTTTTACCAATGTAATTGAAAATGAAGGAAAACCTATTTATGTTCAAACAACTGGAAAAACGGCACTTTCTTACAGAGAAAAAGAATTAGTAGGTCATGGAACAGCATATCACGCAGAAGGTTTTGGTTCGCCAATTGGAAAACTAAAAGGAATCAACCTGGCTATTGAAGAAATGAGTCCGAGAGATTTACGTGCGTATGACATTTACGAAGGCGAACAAGTTACTTTAGAATTTGAAGGAAATATCAAAGTCACAGGAGAAATTATCACAGGTTCTCGCAATTTACAAGGCGAAATTTTATTGATTAAATTTAAAAATTGTACTGTTACTCATAACGATACTGTTCTTTTCCAACCAGAATGGGGAATTTACGATATGGCTGTAGGTAAAAAAGTAATTTCTGCTTTTTCAGGCCCGGCAGATGTGAATAGTTTTGATATGATTAATCACGTTCCATCGTCGCAAACCATTAAACAGAAAAAATCTGTTGAAAGAGAAGAATTAGAAAAACTATATTTAAGTGTTCGTAATATTAGAGAAGGAAAACCTGCTACTACCACTTTAAAAGAAGCATTTGCTTCGGTTTCTGCTGGACATCCAAACGATTGGTTATTATCAGTAGAAATTGCTGAATTGGCTAAAAAAGAAGGAAATTCTGATTTAGTGGATAAAGTTTTAAATCATTTAGAAAAAGTAAAAACAAATCGCCCAGAAGTTGCTCACCTAATTGATGGTGGATTAGAATTGATTTTTGAGAAAGCAAACGTTTAACTAAAGTAACTTTTGTTACTGAAAAGCTATACAATCGCATTTATCTTTGTCAAAAAAAAAGAAACAATTATGGGAATTTTAGATTTTTTAGGATTAGGAAATAAAACCAATGAGGTGCAAGAATACGTTCAAAAAGGGGCTATTATTTTAGATGTTAGAACGCCAGATGAATTTAGAGAAGGACACATTAAAGGGTCAAAAAATATTGCATTACAAGTTTTAAACGGAAATATCGAAACCATCAAAAAATGGAATAAACCAGTAATTGCATGTTGCCGTTCTGGAATGCGAAGCGGTCAAGCGACTTCTATTTTAAAACAACACGGAATTGATTGCATCAATGGTGGTGGTTGGCAAAGTTTAGAAAGTAAATTATAAAAGAAAGTCCCGATTTAATCGGGACTTTCTTTTTAATCGATTATTTTTAATTCTAAATCTTTATCGTTTTTTACTACATTTCCTTTGTAAGATAATGTCCAACCTAAAGAGTTTGTTACGATCAACATTTTAGAAAGCTCGCTCAATAATCTATTTTGAGCATTAGTTTTTAGCGTAGATTTTTCAATTTTTTTAGCCAAATTTGCTCTTGCAATTTTATTTATCTTATTGTAATCTTCACCTGTAAATTCGTTAAAAGTAGAAGATTCAGTGTCATAATATTTAAAATCGGGACTAATCTTTATTTCTTCTTTTGGAATATTGGTAATGGTTAACATTTTATTTTTGGCATCAATATCATACGTTACTTTGCTCAAATCAAAACCAACCGTAACATCTGCATTTATAACAACCAATGCTTTTTTGTCGAAAGACAACCCTGGAATATAAGTTTCTTTTTTGTCTTTATACGTTAAAACTTCGGCAAAATGTCCTTCGGTTACTACTAATTTTCCAACATTTTTAATTTGAACTTGAATCAAATTGGTATCGTATTCAATGGTTGATGTTTCCGATTTTTTGGTAAAAAATTGATAAACAAAATAGCCAATTACCAAAAAAATAATCAAATACAATAGTTTTCCAGAACGTCCAATGGCTTGAACTAATGGAATTAGCATGTTTTTTATTGCGGTTTCTGTAGAAGATGTTCGTGCCATGATTAAAATTTTACACGAAGATATAAAGATTTTTACTTAAATGGATGGCGTTGTTGCCAATTTAGTTCTGGCTCCAATTGTTTGAAGATTTTACCAATAAATTTGTTTACCAATTTATTATTGTGATAAATAAACCCCGACATTTGAACTGGTGAAGCACCTACAGAACTCTTAATTTCTAGAGCCGTTCTTCCGAAAATAATCTTTTTGAATCCGTTTTCAATTCCGTATTTCGTCATGTTGTACAACATATTCAAATACAGCATATTTTCTTTTTGAATGGTTTCATCATAACCCAGAAAGTAGGTTTCTAATGTAAATTCGTTAAGCAATAACGTATGAAAACCAACTAATTTATCATTCAAAAAATATCCAAAAATTTGAAAACGATTACCGCATTGTCCTTTTAAAGTTGAAAAATGATTTTTTGCTAAAAAGAACGTATTAAAAGGCGCATTTTTAGCAACATAATGATACAAATCATAAATCGTATCCTCATGCTGAACCACTTCTTCGAAAGAAAGATTTTTAACAATGATTCCATCATTTTTCTTAGAAAGTGCACCTATATAATCTTCTTCAGATTTCCAATTTTCATCTAAATAGAAAATCATATTAGGTTGCGTATTGAACTCGTACATGTTAGAAAAGCGAAATTTCTTCAGTTCAACTGAACAATTTTCGTAAAAATCTTTAAAAGAAACTAAGTGAATATTTATCCTTTTTTTCTTGAAATACAAGGTTATTTCCTCTGCACTTTGAATTAGAATATCACTGATACATTCAAAATCGATTTCTTTTGTGAAAACATATCCATTTTGACCTGTAATCATATTATTTCCTAGGAAAAGCGTGTGAGAAGCGAATTTTTTGAAGATAAAATTTCGAATAGCAATTTTAAATGATTTGTCTCTTTCTCCAAAAGATTCCAATTTATTCAAATCTAAATATTGTGCTAAAGAAACACCTATTAATTCCGATTTTTCAAAAATACCAATATAAAAACACTCCATATTTACAGGAGCCGAGCGCTCAAGCACAGATAGATAAGGTGTTTGTAGAAAAACATTACTTTGAGCTACTGTGTCCCAAAGTGAAGGTAGTGTTGCAATTGAATTGTAAATTTTATAGGTAATTCCGTTCACTGTAAAAAAATAAATCGCCCCACAAATGTAGAGTGATTCTTATATAATTAAATGTTAAATTATTTCCAACCGCAAATTATTGCACCCATTATAGTCATTACCACCATCCAATAACCAGAAGTAATGGCAGCATATTTAAGTGATTTTTGTTCAAACAAACAATTAGTTGCTACAATTGGCAATGCAATAAATAAGCCTGAAATAAACCCATGCAATGCTCCGTGTTTAAATGTTCTAAAAGCATCTTGATAATCTGCCATAAAAGCAGCATATGATGGTTTTGCTTGTGCAATATTTCCATCAATCATTCCAAAAGCTCCAAATTGATGGATAGTTAATGGCATCATTATAAGAGCCAACATGAATGAAAAAACAAATGTTAATCCGAAGATTTTTGCCATATTTCCTTGTTTAGCTTTTTCATCGGTCATTCCTGTTTCATTCATCCAAATAGTTCCAAAAACTTTTGGGTTATACCAAACAAAACCGACAACAAAACTTGTGAGCGCTGCAACTAAAACAGCTAGAAAATTAATTTCCATAATGATATAGTTTATTGGTTAGTCTATCAAAAATAAAAAAAATTAATTAAAAACATCCATTGCTGGTAATGCCTTATGATTAAAATCCCAAAGGGCTTGATTTTCCCATGAAGAACCATTTGTTGATACTGTTCCTCTAAAAGCAATCCATTCGGTGCCCCAATAACAAAAACCTAATCCGTTTGGTGTGTTTTTGACAGTATTTTTAATTTGAAGTAAAAATGCTTTTTGTCCTTCTGGAGAGGCAGCATAATTAGGATGAATTTGATTTGCCAAACCGATTACATTATTGGTCCAATCGTTCCAATTGAATGTAAATGGATAAGAAGTTTCCGCAACTAATACTTTTTTGTTGTGTGTTTGACCCAAAGACGTTATGGTTTGTTGTAATAAATTAATATCGGTTCCATGCCAAATAGGATAATAAGACAATCCGATATAATCATAATCAATAGCTGTAGTTTTTGAAAAAAACCAAGAAGCACCTGTTATACCAGCATAATGTAACATAATTTTTGTTGCTGGACGATTGGTTCTAATTACAGTACTTGCACTTGCTAAAAGCGATAAAAATTGAGTTTCATTCGATTCTAAATTTCCTTCAGGGTGAATAAAACCATTATTGATTTCATTACCAATTTGAAAAATATCGGGTTGGATTTCGTTTACAATAGTTGCTGTATAATTCTCAACTTGCGTTTTTAATTGTGTAAAAGTCAATCCATTCCATGCTGATGGTTTTTCTTGATTCCCTGGGTCTGCCCAAGTATCAGAATAATGCACAGTCAACCAAACTTTCATCCCATGATTTTTAACGCGTTGCGCTAAAGATTTCACTTCATTAAACCCAGATTGATTTACAGTTGGTGTATGCCAAAGTCGAATTCGTATTGTATTGCAACCTGCATTTTTAAGCGTTAGCAGTGCGTCTTCGGCAATATTGTTGCTATTGTAGTAAATAGTTCCTTCAGACTCTATCAAAGGCAACATTGATAGGTCTGCTGCCTTGATAAATTCTTGAGATATATTTGATTCTTCTTCTTTAGAACAAGAAAAAGTAAAAAGAATACATAATAATGATAATAACTTTCCTCCAATTTTCATTGGTTAAAGATACAAAAAGTATTATTCGCTTGCTACTAATTTTGAAGCACTGCGGTATAAAAACTCATTATAAATGTGTCTTCTTGCAAAACGACTTGGCGATTCTGCATTGACCATTTTAATGTACGTTACTTTTGGCACACTAAAATACTCATAGTTACTACCATCTAAAAATGAAATATACAACACACCATTATCCATGTAAAAATCTTGAATATTTACAGTAGTTGTTGTTCTTAAATAAACTTCTTTGTTTTTTTCTTGCGTTTCTGGAGCAATACTCACTAAGAAATGATACGCTTCAATAATATTTTTACTTCTTTCTTCAGCTGCTAAACGCTCAACTGGGTCAGCAATAGTATCTGGATGATCTTCCTTCATACTATTTCTGTAAATAGTTTTCAGTTCTTTTAACGTAGCTGTTTTGGTAACATCAAGCAACTTTCTGTACTCGGCAATTTTCTTTGGATTCATAGTATTTTAAAATAAAGGTGCAAAAGTAGTGTTTTTATTATTAAATCAAGCCAAAAAACCAAAACAATAATAAAACATAACCATTTATTAATGAATTAATTACATAAAAAAAGCTCCACATTTCTGTGAAGCTTCTTAGTAGTCTGCTAAAGATATAGACCCGAACCTGTGTCCGCCGTGGCGGATATGAGCCCGACAAACTTATAATTTAGAAATCATTTCTTTTACAAACTCTCTGCCTTTTCCTGTTTTCAAAAGCTTCTCTCTTTTTAAAGCCTCAGATTTTGTTGTAAAAAACTCGACATATATTAC
>JBILST010000180.1:0-5023 GCA_044371865.1 Flavobacterium sp. | reverse complement strand
TTTGAAAAATGTTTGGCGAGGTTATTCGATTTGTATTTCCATTTAACAAAGCGTCTGCAAGTTCTGTATAGTATTTAAATGCAATAGTATTAACGGGAGTTGTACCTGCCATTTGTATTTCTCTTGTAGTTAAATCAAAAAATTCAAAACCAGAATCGTTACATAATTCTATTGGTGTAGGATTAGAATTACTTCCAGGTAATGACATTACAACAAGACTTAGCGTAGTGAATGTTTCACAAGAATTATTTGTAGGATCAACAACTTTACAAATGATGATTGTTGATGCACTCAAATAATTAGCAGACGTTGTGATTGGATTGTTGGCCAAAACATCAGCATTATTGGCATAAAAACTTACTTGATAATTTAAATTTCCATTCACAATTTGGTTAATTCGACTGGTTAAATTAAAAGTAGCAGTTGTATCTCCACATAAACGAATAGGGGAAGGTTGAATAATAATTGGATTTTGAAAAACCGAGATATTAAAGTTTACAATAGAAAAACATTGGGTTAGTGTGTCAAATAATCGAGCAAAAATAGTTCTAGTTCCTGTTGTTAAAGGGAGTGGAGTGCTTTTATTTATCTCAAAAACATTGTCTTTCGCATTATCAAATGTATTAAAATAAGAAACTATAACGGTTGGGTTTTGACCAGTTAAAGCTTCAACATCTTTTGTGTTTAATAAATAGGTGTCTAATAAACATAAATTTTCATTTGCAATTACATTTTGAATAGGAGCTTGTGATACAACAACTTGAAATGTTCCTATACCTTCACAGCTTTGTGTAGTATTTGAAATAACTCTTGTGTATATAGTTGTAGTGCCTATTGGAATTTGACTCAAATTACTCAATCCATTTAAACCTGTTGATGCATCTGATGTGTTTAAATGAAAAGAGATACTCACATCTGAACTGGCAAAATAGGTGTTTTTTATAGCGGTTCGTTGTGCATCAAAATTTAAAAAACCATAGTTTTGATTAATTTCTGGGCAAACGGCTGGAATATTAGGGTAATTGGCAACACTTGTTGGATTAATTTGTAATGTAAAACTTCCAACACCAGAAGAGGTACAATTTGGAGTTACATTTTCATTTACCAATTTAACATAAATAGTTTGTAAAAATGGAGAAGTTAAATTAATATAATTTGATGGATTTAGTATTTGTTGCGTTAAAGCAATATCAGTATAGAAATTTAAAGTTAATCCTGCAGTGCTATTGGTGAAATAATTGTATAGCTGTAATAAATTAGTTTCGGCAATTCCATCAAGTGTATTGTTGATGTAATCACATTGTTCTAAAGTGGTTGCAATAGTGTTAATTATAGGTAACGCATTAATAGTTACAGAAATCGTATTTGAAGAATTTAAACACGTTCCTTGTTCAGTAGTTTCTAAATAATATTGTGAGGTTGTATTTAAGGCCTGATTAAATTTATTGACGGTATAAGTCGAACTATTTGCGCCAGCAATTGCTACACCATCCTTAATCCATTGGTAAGAAAGTGCGCTGTTAATACTCGCATTTGCATTTATTGAAGTAATAGTATAAGAATCATTTTCGCAAATAGTTGAATTTGATCCAATTTGAATATTTGGATTTGCAATGATTCTAATAATAGTAGAGTTCGTTTCTGAACAAGGCGAGTTGGTTACTTTAATAAAATAATCACCTGGTAAAGTTGGGGTAAAAGTAGTTGTTGTAGCACCACCAATTGGGTTGTTATTGCGATACCATTGATAGTTTAGTATGTCAATTGTTGGATTTAAATCAATATTATTCGTAATATTTGATGATAATACTGGGTTTGTGTTTAAACAAACGGTATTAGAATTTGAAATACTAACAAGTGGTTTTACGTGAAATTTCAAATTAGCTTCTGCTTCGCTAACTCTTAGCCCCGTTAGGCTTCCAGTTGGATTTACGGTGATGTCATAAGCAGTTGTAATTACTTTATATACACCACTTTCAGAAACAATTAAGCTGTTTGTTGAAATTGTTGAATTTGAAATAGCATCAATTTGAACATTATCTTTAAACCAAGTATAGTTGAATCTTAAATTACTAGGAACACCCGGAAAATCTGTAATATCTACAGTAGCTACAATTTCTTTAGTGTCAGGTTTACAATAGTCTAAATTAGTCAAAAGTGAACCATCAGTATTGTTTAAACTAACTGACGATAAGAAATCACAATTTGTACTTCCAGAACCTCCAGTTTGTGAAACAGTAATATTTCCTGCCTGTCCTGAATAATTGTCAATTACAATTACATATAAATCACCTGCATTACTGTTTGGTATAGTAACCGTTTCAAGACTTGCAGCACTATAACTACAGTCTACTTCATTGCTAGTGTTTAATTGGTTACAAATGTTATTTAAATTTTGGAAAGGTCCCCATAAAACAAAGTCAACATCTGTACCATTACCGGCTAAATTTCGTTGACTAATTTGAAGAACAACATTTCCTGGAGTATCGATTTCAATAAAAAACCAAGTTGGTCCTACATATTGTGTCGGAATACACGTTGAAATAAAATTCTCACCATTTCCACCAACAGAACTACTAAAAGGTATATTAGTAGCACAAGATTGATACGCACTTGGATTAGCGGCCAGCTCGGCACAAGAAGATGCACCACCTTGAGCAAAGGCGCTTATACTTATAAAAAGTAAAAATATTAATAAATTAAGAACCCTTTTTTTCATGTTTATAGTTTGGAGTGCTAATTTATTAATTTTTAGTCTTAAAGTTACATAATTAACATTTTCCTTTTATTTTGTTTTAATTTGGATTTGCTAAGGTCTTGTAAATACTAATTATGGCATTTAAATATCTGTTTTCTAGAGCAATTTCGTTTAGTTGTGAACTTACTAATGAATTCTCTCTAGAATTGATAATGAATAAAGAACTTTCTCCCATTTCAAATAGTCGATCTTCGGCATTTAGTAGTTTAGTGAAGTCTTTAACTAACTTATTGTTGTAATCTTGTTGTTTTTCAAGTGAAACAATTTCCTGTTGCTGGGATTTGATTTTATTTTCAAGATTTTTTCGTTCAAATTGTAAGTTGAATTCTGAATCTTGAATTTTTAAATCCGCTAGTTTTAAACTTCCTCTTTCTTTTCTAAGAAATATTGGGAATGAAAAATTTATCCCAATTTTATAATCTTCAAAACGATAATTATCAATATAACTTGGTTCAGATAAATAATTGTAGCTTAAATCTAATTTAGGCAAGAGTGCATTTGCTTTTAATTTTCTCTCTACTTTTAGCATTGCAATTTTAGCATCTAATGCTTTTATTTTTGGATGATTCTCCAAGTCAATTGTTGCGAGTTCGTTAATTTTTAGCGTTTCTTTAATATTGTTAGTAAGTAAATCCTCTGGTTTTAAAGCGTCACTTAATTCAAACGGAATGTTGTTTTCAAGCCATAAATAATTTGATAATTCTAATTTCGCTTTAGTAAGTTTAAGTTTAGCATCTTCTAAATTTAATTGCCGCGTTTTTACCACAATTCCAGCTTCTATGCTGTCTATAGCAGGTTTGTCTCCTTCGTTTATTAAAGTAGCGATGCCTTTGTATCTAATTAAAGCGTTTTGAATGTAATTTTCATAAAGTTTTACTTCATCAAAACTTCTTTTCCAATTCATATAGCTAACAGCAGCTTCGTAAATAATTTCAGTAGCTTGAAGATTTCGCTCGGCAGCATTTAAATTTCTTGCAATTTTAGCTTTTCTAACATCGGCCATTCGTTGATTAATGAATAATCCTTGGCCAATAGGAACGGCTATTCCTAGTGAAGTTAATCCACTGTTAGGTAACGTGTTTTCAGGATTTACATAGATGCCTTCTGAATTATCAAATCCTGCTTTTAGTTCAATTCCATACCAAGTAGGAATTTTAAAACTACTGTTTAAGATAGAATAATATTCACTTGTTTTAAATTGCTTTTCGTTGTATTCTACTTCTATTTTTGGATCAAATGCACCTCTTGCGAGCATTAAATTAGCCTGTGCTTCATTTAGTTTTAAATCGGCTTGTTTTACTAATGGGTGGTATTTTTTTACATACCCTAAAAATTCATTAAAACTAAATTCGGTCATGGTGTCTTGTCCAAAAACACTCAGATTGCTACAAATGAAAAGTATGAAATAAATTAGCTTCGATTTCATTATTTTTTAGTTTTTTCAGTTGGTGTTGGTTCATAGAAATTAGGTGGAAAACCATTAAGTGTTCTCCAAATTTCAAACCAAATAGGCACATTGTTTAATAATGCTATTGTTTGTGTTCCGGCTCCAATACTTAATTGTTTAGGCCAAATTTTGTCATTTTTATCGGGAGCAATTAAAACTCTATATTTTCCATTTTCACTTATGAAGTTTTCTTTAGCAACAATAACCCCTCCAAAAGTACCAAAAGAAGCACCGGGCCAACCGCTAAATACAATTGAAGGCCATCCATCAAACCATACTCTTACTTTTTCGCCTTTGTGTATTAATGGGAAATCTACTGGACTGATATAAGTTTCCACAGCAATATCAAAGCTAGCAGGCATAATACTTACAATAGAAGTGCCCTCTTTGATGGTTTCACCAATTCCACTTTGTAACGCACGGTTAACATAGCCATTTTGTGGTGCCACAATGTAATACATTCCGTTTCTGATTTGATAATTTTGATATTGATTTTTAAGTTTGTTTACTTGTGCTTCAGTATCAAATTGAGAACTTAATGCGGTTTGCTTATCACTTTGTGCTTTTGCTACTTTTTCTGAATACTCTGCTAAAATTCTATTCAATTCCATTTTTGCATTTAAAACTTCATTTTGTGCAGCAATGTATTTGTTTTCTTGAGTAATTATTTTAGCTTCAGTATCTTGCAGTTTTACCCTTTTTTCCTCAACGTCTGTTAGCGGTTTTAAGCCTTCTTTATTTAAGTTGATGGAACGATTGTATTGTGTTTTAGCAATTTTTAATTGTGTTTTAACAGCTTCTAAGTCAATACTATCACT
>JBILST010000025.1:0-15504 GCA_044371865.1 Flavobacterium sp. | reverse complement strand
AATAAGTTTGTTTTGAGCTTGTTTAAATTTCAGTCCTCTTTCATTGTCAATAGCACCTATTTGGTTTTCTAATGCTTTCACTTTTGATGCATATGATGATGCAGAGCTTACTTTAGCATCAACTTGTCTACCAGTGTTTTCTACTAAATTTGGGTCTAAATAATCTTCTTTTATCTCTGAAATGAATAGGATGGTGTCGCCTTTTTTTACATAGTCACCTTCATTTACATACCATTTTTCAATTCTACCTGCAATGGCAGATTGAACAGTTTGTGGTCTTTGGTTGGGTTTTAAAGTTGTTACCGAACCAGCACCTGAAACATTTTGTGTCCAGGGTAAGAATAAAAATACCAACAATAATAAACCTAATATCCAAATGGTTTTTTTTACCATGCGATAGCCATTATTGTCTTCAAATATTTTTGCCGATTTGAATTGACTCATGTCAATCCATTTTTCAACTCTATTTTCTGTAATATTTAACATGATTATTTTATGGTTTTAATTTGACCATTTTCTAATGTAATAATTCTTGAACATTTTTCTTTCCAATAGTTGCCTTTTGCTACAACTATTAATGTCCAAGGTTGTTCTGGAGCGGTTAGCCAATCTATAATTTCACCTGCAGAAAATTTGTCTAATTTTTCAACTGGTTCTTCTAAAAATAATAGTTTAGGTTTGGTAAGAACACATCTGGCAAGTAATATTTTTTGAATAGAAGCTGAATTTATTCTTTTTCCACCTGAAAACATTGGCGTATCTAACCCTAAAGGTAAAGATTTAATCAACTCTGTTAGTTTTAATTTTTCTAGAACGTGACTTATTTCTTTTTTCGTTATAGTTGGATTATTGCAAGTAATGTTTTCTAAAATTGTTCCTTCAAAAGGACTATCATCAATATTGATTACACCGATATTTGATCTGAAATTTTCAATACAATATTTTTTATAACTTGTATTGTTTAAGAAAACAGTTCCAACAGAAGGTTCAAATATTCTTGAAAGAATACGTAGTAAAGTAGTTTTTCCAGAACCATTTTCTCCTTGAATTAAAATGCGATCGTTTTTGTTAATTGTTAAATCAATTCCATTAATAACAGCTGTTTCGCTATCTGGAAATTGGTAGAAAATATTTTTTGCTTCTATGCAAATTTCATCGTTTTCCATGTAGTATCGAGCTTCTTTTGGTAAATTATCTCTTTCCAATTCTAAATCAACTACGGTACCAAGTTTTTCTAAAGATGTTGTTACATCATAGAATAATTCTAATCCATAAAACAATTTTTCTACAGCACTAATAATGGTGATGATGATAATTTCTGCAGCTACAAACTGACCAATATTCATTTGTTGGTTAAGTACTAAAATGCCACCAATAATTAATAATCCTGCTGTAATAAGTACTTTAAAACCTGTTAGTTGAATGAATTGTTTTTTTAAAACATTAAAATGACTTTCTCTATGCGATAAATATTCTGTAACTAACTTGTCGTTTTTTTGTAATGAGAAATTAAATATTTTATCATTTTTAAAGCTTAAATGATTTCTTGCAATTTCTTGAAGCCAATGAGCAACTTTATATTTGTATTTTGATTCTTTTAAGCTGGTTTCCAAGCCTTCATTAAAGTTGACTTTAAAAATAATATAGAGCATAAACAATAATATTATTCCAAAAAATATAAAAAACGGATGATAAACAGATAATAATAAAATACCAAATAATATTTGCAGTGCGGCAGTTGAAATTTCTAAAATCAGTTTTGAAAAACCTTTTTGAACAGTTAATGTGTCAAAAAATCGATTCGCAAGTTCGGGTGGCGAAAAATTATATAATTGGTTAAATTTAATGTTTGGAAATCGGTAAGCAAACTCAAATGAGGAACGAACAAATATTTTTTGTTGAAGGTTTTCAGTAATTCTAAATTGCATGATTTTTAACACGCCAACAAAAGCCACACCAATTACAACAATGAATACCAATACAATCCAAGAAGTACTAACTTGTCCCGCTTGAATAAAGTTTACAATTGATTGAATACCTAATGGTATTGACAAACTTATTAAACCTGCTAAAACAGCATATATTAAAAGTTGATAAACATCTTGTTTATCATTGTAAATTAAGTTTTTAAATCTTTCTAATGGTGTCATAATAATGTTTTTTTGATCATATCAATATAAAAGTCAGACAAGCAATCTTTTTCAGATAAATTAGTGATGGTTTTAAAGTGGTCTTTTAAATAGTGTTGGTGTAAGGCTCCTTGAACTACTGAAGACGCTAGACTTTTCGCATAAGGATAATTTGGATTTACTAAACTTATGGTTTCTGTTAAACGGTATATTAAACGTTTGTATACTAAGAAAAAACCTTCTTTGTTTTCTTCATCAACGTCTTTTGTTAGTAATGTTTTTGAAAAATCAGATATTATGATTCTATTTAAAATAGACTCATCAATATGTGGCGTGTTTTTATCGTCTACAATGTTTTGAGTTATTATTTTAAGGCTGATGATTAATTTTTCTTCAGGATTAGTAATGTTATGAGTTGCAAAAACTAAATTGTATTCTATCCATGACCAATACCAAGAAGAAAGGTACACTAATAATTTGTGTTTGTTTTCAAAATAGCGATAAATTGAACTTTCATTGGATTGTATTTTTTCTCCCAATTTTTTGAAAGTAAATGCTTCAAAGCCAATTTCGTCAATTAACAAAATACTATTTTTTAATATGTTTCTACCCAATTCTGATGTCTCAGGATCTTTAACATATAGCTTTTCGTTAATTGTAATTTTTACGTTTGAAAGTAAATTAGGCATAATTTGTAATTTAATAGTGCAAATGTAATAGTAATACTATCAATAATAAAAAGTTTAACTTTTATTTTAGAAATAAAAATAAAAAATCCCGAAAAAATCGGGATTTGAGATGTTATTTTATGTGAATTGTTTTGGTATTATCCTTGCCGTCTTCGCCGTTTTTACCGTCTTCTCCTTTTTCGTTGTTTTTGCCAGGTTTTCCATTTTCTCCTGGTTTTCCATCAGCGCCTTTTGTGGCAACACAGCTAAAAAATAATGAAATAAAAAGTAAGTATATTATTTTCTTCATCATAATAGCGATTTACATGTCATGACTTCAGGTTTTTCTATGCCCATTAATTCTAAAATTGTTGGTGCGATATCCCCTAGAACACCATTATTAATATTTTTCAGGTCTTTGTCAACCAAAATAATAGGAACAGGATTTGTTGTGTGTGCAGTATTTGGAGAACCGTCAGGATTAATCATTGTTTCACAATTTCCGTGATCAGCGATGATAATTGTAGTATAATTGTTTTCTAATGCTGTTTCAACTACTTCTTTTACACAAGTATCAACAGCTTCGCAGGCTTTAATTGCTGCCTCCATAACACCTGTATGTCCTACCATGTCGCCATTGGCAAAATTAAGGCATACAAAATCAACTTCCTTCTTTTTTAATTCGGTAACTAAAGCATCTTTTAGTTCAAAAGCGCTCATTTCGGGTTGTAAATCGTATGTTGCAACTTTTGGAGAATTTTTTAAAATACGTGTTTCACCTACAAATGGTTCTTCTCTTCCGCCAGAAAAGAAAAAGGTTACATGTGGATATTTTTCCGTTTCGGCTATACGAATTTGTTTTTTGTTTGCTTTTTCTAATACTTCACCTAAGGTTTCGGTTACATTGTCTTTGTCATAAATTACATGAACATTTTTATACGTTTCATCATAATTGGTCATGGTAACATAATACAAATTCAATTTATGCATATTGAATTCGTGGAAATCTTTTTGGGATAAAACTTCCGTTAATTCTCTTCCTCTGTCGGTTCTAAAGTTGAAGAAAATTACTACATCATCGTCTTGAATTTTTGCAATTGGATTGTTGCTTTCGTCAACCATCACAATAGGTTGAATAAATTCGTCAGTAACGTCTTTTGAATAACTTTCATCAATGCTTGCTACTGCATTTTTTGAATGAGTTCCTTCCGCATTAACAACCAAATCATAAGCCAGTTTTACTCGTTCCCAACGTTTGTCTCTATCCATTGCGTAATATCTTCCAATTACCGATGCTAATTTTGCATTAGTGTTTTGTAAATATTTTTCTAAGTCTTCTATGTATTTTGCTCCTGATTTTGGATCAACATCTCTTCCGTCAGTAAATGCATGAACAAACATATTTTGAACTCCCTTTTCTTGAGCTACATCAATTAAACCTCGTAAATGTGATGTGTGAGAATGTACTCCGCCATCAGAAACTAATCCTAAAAAATGAATCGATTTGTTGTTCTTAATTGCATAATTAAAAGCGTCCATAAGTGGTTTTTCCAGACTCATGGTTTTGTTTTCAACGGCTAAATTAAGTTTGGCTAAATCTTGATATACAATTCGTCCAGCGCCTAAATTCATATGGCCAACTTCAGAATTTCCCATTTGACCTTCAGGCAAACCTACGTTTAAGCCATCTGTTCTTAATTGTGCATTTGGATATTTAGTGTATAAACTATCAATAAAAGGAGTATTCGCGTTATCTATTGCAGAAACTTTTGGGTCGGGCGATTTCCCCCAACCGTCTAATATCATTAAAATTACTTTTTTGTTCATTTTTGTGTGTTTGTACAAAGATAAACAATTGGCTAATTTTTGCACATAAAACACATCTAAAATTACGAAAACGATTAAGTGTTTTAACCTTTTCTAATCCAGTTTTTAGCTTGATTGTAATCAATAAAATAGCGAACACTTATCGATAAAACATGATTTAGATTGTCTTCGAATAAATTAGAAAAATTTGAATTAAAATTTTTATTGATGGTTCTGTCAAATGTAGCAGCATTGTTTCTATATAGAACAGACATTTGACTTCCAGGGGCAAACCACCAGGAATAGGATAAATCTAAATTCCAAGTACTAAAATTTGAGTTTTTATTAGTAGTATACGAGTTGTTTGGTGTTAAGCTACCGTCAGTGTTTAAATTGTTGATTTGATTGTTTTCTGCCAGAGCCCAATAATGTCTTACAGATAAATTGAAATTCATTACACTACTAATAGAAAATTTACTTGTAATCGAATTGGTATAGGTGTCTCTGTCTCGTCTTGCAAAAATGATGTCATCGTTCACCAAATCAATAAACCCTATATCGTTTTTTTGTTTGAAATAATCAAAACTATAAACTAATGAAAATTTATCATTAAATCGATACCTCGGACTAATATTTACACCCGCTTCGTAGCGGTTTTCATTCAAAACATGCGTGATGTATGGATTAAAGTCTAAAGCAAATTTATTATTATAATTGGATGAAAAATAGAAATAACCTCCAGCATTTTCTGGATTTACAAAATATCTGTCAGCTACTCGAGGTTCGTAATAATTGTAATTTTTAAAAGGATTAAAGTTTAATCCACCACCAAAGTAATGATTTTTTTTATTGGTAGAATTTAGGTTCATATTAAAATTACTTGACTGAATTTGATTGGTTGGTTTGTAAAATTCAAAATAGGAAGCCAAGCTTATTCTAAAGGTATTAAAAATGCTGTTTGGATTTAAAATTCTATAATTAGCATCGTTGTAAACGGAGTAATAATTTGTTCTAAAGTTGATTCCTAAGTCATTATTATCAAAGTCTTTTGAAATATAATCACCACCAAAACTATATCTGAATTTACCATTTTTTTCAGCCAAATATAATGATGCGTTTATTCCGTTAGAGTTTTCAGTATCGTTAATACTGCTAGATTTTAAACCTCCAGAGATATTATATTTATTTGATTTATCGTTTAAATCAAAAAGTAATCCAGTAACGTTTGCGTCTCTAAAACTTCCATTTCTGGTTACATTTGTGTTGATAAAAGTTACTGATGAATTTTGATTAAAGCGTTGGTCAAAAACGGTTACATTGTAATTGGTTAAAGGAGAAACTTCTATTTGTCTTGTTTCGCCATTGTCATCATTTGAAACAGTTGCCATTGTTTTTTCTGTAATTGCATTTAAAAAACCAATACCTAATCCGTCTTTATCTCGTCCTGAAATTTTCATTGCGTTTAGCAAATTTATAGCACCAGGATAATTTATGATAGATTCGTTTTCAGCAATGTTTATGTTTAGATTGGGAATTTGACCAATTCTTCTCGAATACAATAAATTTCCTTTATTGAAAATATCGGTGCCTTCTGTAAAAAAGGGTCTATTTTCGTTAAATTGTTGTTCGAATGGACCTAAATTTAAAATCACATTATCAAATTTGGTTTGGCCAAAATCGGGAACTAAAATAGCATCTAATGTGAAAGCATCGTTTATGCCGTATTTAATATCTAATCCTCCTTTTAATTCGCCTTTCGTTTTTTGAGTGTCACTTCCTGATAGATAAAACGAAGAGTAGGGAATTAAAAACAAACGAGTTGGTGTTTTAATGTTTTCAATTCCGGTTAATATTCCTGCTTGTTGCGAAATAGCTCCGATTTTATTATCTATTGGACTCCAAGTGTATTTCTGTCTTTCTCGTCTAACTTCTCTGAAGAAATTAATGCCCCAAGTTTGTTTGTCTTGTTCTGGAAAACGAAGTGCAGCATACGGAATTTTCATTTCGATGACATAGCCGAAGTCGGTAATTTTTGCATTACTTTCCCAAATAGCATTCCAAGAACCGTCTTCACCATCTGAAGAAGTAAAATTAGTATCGATTTGTCCGTTTGCAGCAGTTACAAAAAATCTAAATTCTTGCTGCCCATCATTATAACCATTAATGAAAATTCCAAAAAAATCGGATGTTCCAATTTCGTCTCTTTCTACTAACTCTTTTAATATTTGAGAAGGATTTGGGTCGTATAATTTAGCACCGATATAAATTGCATCGTCCGAATACAATACTTTAACCTCTGTTTTAAATTCTTCTGGTATGGGAGTTCCATTTTTAGGTTCTAGGGAAACAAAGTTTGTAGCGATGTCTATATTTTCCCATGATTTTTCATTCAATTCACCATCAATAGAAATAAATTCTTTTGTTTTGGTTGTGGTTATTGTCTTTTTCTGTTGCGCTACTACACAAGTGGAAAAAACAGTGAAAGAAAATATAAGTAGTTTTATAGAATTTGTCATATAGTAAAAATAGAATGCAAAATTATCATATTGCTTTATATGTCTACTTTTTTTATATTATGTTTAACTTTTACGAGAATAATCGACGAAAGACTTAAAATTTCGATAAAATGCATAATAAAGTTTGCAGGTTAGAAAAAAATAAATATATTTGGCACTTACAACAACATTATAACTGCTAGATTAACAATGATTTATCGAATTTTGCCTCTAATTTTATTTTGTGTTTTTTCGTTTAAGCCTCTAAATGTAATAGAAAGCACGAAGCATAAAATAAATGCCACAGATCCCAAATTAATTGCGACCAATTTAAAAGCAACTTTCGAAGCAAAAGCTAAATTATGTTTTGAAGTTATTGATGCTAATGGTTTTTCTTTACCAACATTCGATAGTTTTATTGCTGCTTTTGAGGGTTATGAATTATTAAAGCAACAAGGTAAAATTCAAAATGAAATATTAACGATTGTTGATTTTAGTTTGTCGTCAACTCAAGAAAGAATGTGGGTTATTGATATGAAAGCACAGAAGGTTCTTTTAAAATCACTTGTTGCTCATGGGAGAAATTCGGGATTGGAATATGCAAAAGATTTTTCTAATACAAACGAATCATTTAAAAGCAGTTTAGGTTTTTATATTACAGGTGAAACTTACACTGGAAAACACGGATTATCTTTGCGTTTAGATGGAATGGAGTATGGAATAAATGATAATGCAAGAAATAGAGCAGTAGTGGTTCATGGTGCAGATTATGTAAGCAAGTCTTTTATAAAAAACACGGGAAGATTGGGAAGAAGTCAAGGATGTCCTGCTGTTCCTTACGAAATACATAAAGAACTGATTGAAACCATTAAAGGTAAATCATGTATCTTTATCTATCATCCATCAAGAACTTATGTTGCGAAGTCTAAATTAGTTTCTTAATTTTAAATACAACTCTTTATCAAGTTCGTAAATGTCTTCTCTAAATTGAAGTTTGCCATTTTCTAACCAACTTGTCCAATAGAATAAATAAATATTTACAGTGTCTTTTACAGACACTGTTTTTGTTTTTTCTAGTTTTAAAATTGAGTCTATTTCATTTCCACTCCATTTTTCAGGGTTGATTTTGGATAGAATTTGCTGTGTTAAAACTAATGGATTTTCAACACGAACACATCCAGAACTTAAAGAACGATAGGTTTTTACAAAATAATCACGATGATTAGTATCATGTAAATAAACAGAATGTCGATTCGCAAAATTAAGCTTTACTAATCCTAGAGAATTGTTGTTGCCTGGTTTTTGTACATACCTATAATTATTTGCTTTAGCAGGATTCCAATCGTTTGGATTCACAATTTTGCCACTGCTATTGTATATTGTAAGTTGTCGAGAAGGGAAGTAGTCTCTGTTTTTGGTGGCAGCGGGTTTTAAATCTTCTTTTATAATTGTTGGAGGTATTGTCCAAGTTGGGTTAAAAACAAAATTAGATAATTTAGATGTTAGTATTGGCGTTTTTCGTTTGGGTGTTCCAACTACAATTCTGTGTTTTGCAATTGTGTCTTTACCTCTAACATAATGAAGCATATAATCTGGAATATTTGCAATCAGATATTGTTCGCCTAAATCAGAAGGGTACCATTTCCATCGTTCTAAATTTGCAATAATTTGTTCAATACGTTCACTTTTTGTGCTATTCAATGCTTTTATTGTGCCGATGCCAATTACACCATCTTGTGATAATCCATGACGTGCTTGAAAACGTTTAATAGCTTTGAAAGTTAATGAATCGTATGCCCAAGTAATAAGGCTGTCTTTGTTTTTGAAATCTTTCCAATAGGCTAATCGTTTTTTGATTTTCACCATTTCAGGTAAGGTGTCGTTTAAAATGATTTTATTTTTAAGGGTTATTTTTTCCAATGTAATATTTGGTAGTTTTTCAATCTCTATTAAACTCTTTTTTAGTAATTGATAAACAATGTGATTTGGTTTTAAATCTTTAAAAGTACTGGCGATTTTTTTCTCTTTGATCCCTTTTTCTAAAAGGGGAGAAAGAGCAATTTCTTTAGTTGCTAAGTCCCAATCTGTATATAGTTTTTTTGGATTTAGTTTCCCTTTGTGCAGATGATTGGCTAATTTTTCGAATGTTTCAGTAAGTAAAATATCATATTTTACAATTTCTTCATCGTTTAATTTGGTTCGCTTGTTTTCTAAATCTTCAATTATCTTAATTTCATAATCGTTTGGATTTAATCCATCTTCAAAGCAAGATTTGATTTCATTAATTAAGTCTTTTCTGTTTTCGTCTAAATACCAAATTTCGTGAAAATCAAGTTTTTGATAATAGACCATCAAACTATCTGATTTGCCTTCAAGTAAGTCAGGGTGTACAGGTCTTATGATGATATTTAATACAGTGTCCTTAATGATTTTATTATCAAAAGCGATGACTTTAGGTTCCTCTTTACAGGAAATCAGAGAGAAAATAAATAATAGAAGCGTAATTTTTTTCATAAAATCGCAATTGTGATATAAATATAATAAGTATTATCGAATAATATTCTTGTGAATTTTCTTATACATAGCAAAATGAATGCCAACATCGGGAATTAAAAAAGAATCTCCAATACTTGTATAGCCTAGTTTTTTATAAAAATGAACAGCAATTTCTCGCGCGTTGAACCAAATTAAATCAACATTCTGATTAATACAATGATTTTCACCTACTTTTACTAATTCGGCTCCAAATCCTTTGCCTTGAAATTCTTCTAAAACCGCCATTCCTCTAATTTGAAATTGATTTTTTTCTTGAAACAAGTTGTTTTTTTCTTTAAAAATGGAAATAATTCCAATCAATTGCTCTTTTTGATACAATCCGAAATGCACAGTATTTTCATCATCATCTCCTTTAAATTGGCAAGTTTCAATAGGTTTTCCTTTTCTTAAAACTTCGTGTCTAACAGGATAAGTGGCTGATGAACTGATTTTTTTTATTTCCATAATTGTATAACTTATTAAAAGCTAATCATTTAGTAAAATGTGTTTATTCTAGTGTAAAGTTAGTGTAATTGCTTCGAAAAAAATATTTAAAAAAATTTGCAATTAAAAAAACTTTTGAAGTATATTTGCACCCACCAAAGAAATACATACAACTGCTAATAAAATTAGAGTTTTTGTAATTCAAATGCGGAAGTAGCTCAGTTGGTAGAGCTCCAGCCTTCCAAGCTGGTTGTCGCGAGTTCGAGCCTCGTCTTCCGCTCCAAAACAAGATAAAGTTTTAAAAATTATCAAATGCGGAAGTAGCTCAGTTGGTAGAGCTCCAGCCTTCCAAGCTGGTTGTCGCGAGTTCGAGCCTCGTCTTCCGCTCTACAAAAAAGCCTTGCAATTGCAAGGCTTTTTTTATTTAATTTTACTCAATAAAATGACCGATAAAAATGATACAATACAATAAATAACTAGAATATAACCAGAAACTAAATACTCTTTATCAGACTGATTCTTATATCTCAAAGCTAATTGGTCTAATTTTTTTTTGTCATAGTATTTTTTGAAAATTATAAATAGAAATAAGATGATTAAGAAAAAAAACATTTTATTAATTATTTCTTTTAAAGGTATAAACAGATTAATTGTCAATGTTATTCCAATCAGATTTAGGTAAATAAATAATGTTATGAAAAATTGTGCTTTCAATAAATCATCACCAACAGAGTTTTTGTTGAATAAGTAAGAGTAATATCTATAAAAAATATAATCTAAAAATTTCATCCTTATTTCAATTCGTTTAGTTCGGTTTCAGGTTCCACTTCAATTGGCTTTTCGTTTCTTTTGAAAATCCTCGCAGTTAAAGTTCCTTTTAATAGTATGGAATTGCCTTTCACTTCCAACCAACTTCCTTCTCTCAATCCCACAACAGGTTGCGGATTAAAATGATGAAATTCATTAATTCTAGTTTCACGTGTTTCTCCCATGTGTGTAGAACCTTCTATTGGGTCTAAATAATGTGGATTTATGTTAAATGAAACAAATCCTAAAGTTCTAAAACTTGGCGGATATACTATTGGCATGTCATTAGTTGTATTCATTGTTAAGCCACATATATTGCTTCCTGCGCTTGTTCCTAAATAAGGTGTTCCGTTTTTGACTACTTTTTCGAGCGCATCAATAACGTTGTTTTTATATAATTGACTTACTAATAAAAACGTATTTCCTCCACCTGTAAAAATTCCTTCTGCGTTTTCAATGGCTTCAACTGGATTTTCAAATTCGTGAATTCCTTTTACCAATATATTGATTTTATCAAAAGCTTCACTTACTTTTTTTGTATAATCATCATGTGAAATGCCGCTAGGTCTTGCGTACGGAATAAAAAGCAATTCTTTTACATTTGAAAAGAACGTTTGTAGTTCGGGTAATAAATAGTCTAAATAGTCACCACCGTGTAGGGTAGAGGTGCTAGCAATTATGATATTTTTCATTGATTTTTTTTGCAAATTTATTAAATTGTATTAACATAAGTTTATCATCTTGTTAGGATTTCATTTTATAAGATTACATTTAAATTTACATCGTATAAAAATGTAATTTATGACAAAACGATTACTTCTATTTCTTATTTTTTTTCCTTTAGTTGTTTTGTCACAGCATGATTCTATTGTAAAAGGTAAAGTAGTTTCAGAATCTTCTTTGTTGGATGGAATACATGTGATAAATTTATCAAAAAAAAATGGTGCAATTACAGATTCAAGAGGGTACTTTCAAATTAAAGCAAAAGTTTTAGATACACTTCAATTTAGTGCGGTAAATTTAAAAGCCATTCGTTATGTTATGAAAGAAAGTGATTTTTCAAATGATTTATTATTAATCAAAATGGAATCACTCGTAACGGAATTAGAGGAAGTAGCTATTATTAATTATAGAAATATTAATGCAGTTGCGCTCGGAATTATTCCTGCAAATCAAAAAACATATACACCAGCTGAACGAAAACTTTCGGCGGCTGGAGATTTTAAATGGTATAGTCCTTTGTTAATTCCGTTAGGTGGAATGAGTGTTGATGGATTAATTAATTCGATTAGTGGTAGGACTAGTATGTTAAAAAAAGAACTTGTTGTTGAGAAAAAGGAAATGCTCCAATTAAAAACATCTGATTATTTTGAAAGAAGTTACTTTACAAAAACTTTAAAAATACCAGAAATTCATGTGGATGGTTTTTTGTTTTATATTGTTGAAAACGAAAGATATGTTAGAGCTATGAAAGATAAAAATAAAACGATGGCAACTTTTTTATTGTCAGGTTTAGCGGTAGAGTATTTAAAGTTAAAGGAAATGGAAACAACAAATAATACAACAAATGAAAAATAATTATATTGTTTGGATGTTCTTTTTGTTTGTTCAAATTAGTTTTGGCCAACATATTGAAAGAAAAGTTTTGAAAGGTAGAATTGTCGCCGATTCAATTGAGGTTGAAAATCTTACGGTTTTTAACATTACATCAAATATAGGTGCGGTTACGAATTCTGATGGTAAGTTTTCAATTAAAGCAAGAGCAACAGATACACTTTATATTCAAGGTATTTCTTACGATTCTAAGAAATATATATTAACTGATAAAGATTTTTGGTTAGAAGAATTAGAAATAAGGTTGCAAGTGCGAGTTACAGAATTAAATGAAGTAGAAATTACACCTTACACACTTACCGGAATTGTAGAAGTTGATATTAAGCGAATTCAAGTATATGGAGAAGGTTTTACTAAAATTGATGCAAAAAAAATCATGCATTATGAAGATGATGTACGATTGGGAACTCCAACAAATACGGCAATGCCAAGTCAGTTTGCGCCAAATGGTTCGAATTTTAATTTTATTGCCATAGGTGCTGGAATAGTTAGCTTACTTGTAAAAGATAGAAACACTAAAGAATATTCGGAACAAGTTTTTGAAGAACGAAGACAAAAAGATATCCAATCCAAATCGTTTTCTGATCATATATTTGAGCGCTTGCCGCATCATTTTTTTGTTGAAACCTTGAAAATTAAGCACGAAGATATTCCATTGTTTTTGCAATATGCCGAAATGCCTATAAATGATTTGTCTTTGTTTTTGAAACCTGAAAATGAATTTCAATTAATAGAATATTTAACTTCTAAGGCAAAAATGTTTAAATCTGAAATTCCAAAAGAATAATTACTATTTTTACCAAATGAAGAAGAATTTATTGCGATTTTTTCTGCCAATTTTATCAATAATTTTATTGAGTTCTTTCGCATGGCATAAGTTTTATGTTTCTGTAACTCAAATAGATTACGTGCCTAATAAAAAGCGAATAGAAATCACCCACAGAATTTTTATCGATGATTTGGAAAAAGCATTGGAAAAAAAATACAAGAAAAAAGTATATTTAACTTCAACAAAAGAACTTCCAGAGGCGGAAACACTTATTAAAAATTATTTAAAGGAGAATATTAAAATTTCTATAAATAAAAGGCCACAGGAGATTGTTTATTTAGCGCGAGAAGTTGAGGGTGATGTGTTAATTTTTTATACTAAAATTGCTATTTCAAAAAAAATAAATACCTTCGATATCTTTAATTCATTATTAACTGATATTTACAAGGAACAACAAAATATTGTTCATGTTCATATCAATAGTAACAAAAACAGCTTTTTGTTTACTAATACTGATACGGAACAAAAAATAGACTATTAAAGAATCCTATATACTATGAAAAAGTCAATTGTACTTAGTGCGTTTTTAACTTTATCACTTGCATTCGGAGCATTTGCTCAAGAAGTTAAGTCAGAAGATAAAAAGCGTGAACCTGGACATTATAATGAGAATAAATTTCGTCAAATGTATGATGAAATGGCTACTCCAAATATGTTTAGAACAGCTTCTGGAGCTCCTGGTCCTGCTTATTATCAGCAAAAAGCAGATTATAAAATGAATCTGGAATTAGATGATAAGAATAAAAAATTATATGGTTCTGAAACCATTACCTATTACAATAACGCAAAAGAATCGTTAGAATATTTATGGGTACAATTAGACCAAAATATTGAAAGACCAGATTCTAAAACACCGTGAGTGGAAAGCCAAAACATGGATAAAGCCCTTTCAACGAGTGGTTTTGCAAAAAAATACATGGGAAGTCCTTTTCAAGGAGGTTTTAACATCGAATATGTTAAAGATGCTAAAGGTAATCCAATGAATTATACCATTAATCAAACGATGATGAGAATCGATTTGCCTAAGCCTTTAAAAAATGGTGAAAAAGTTTCTTTCTCAATAAAGTGGTGGTACAATATTGTAAATTATATGGAAGGAGCTAACAACGGTCGTTCTGGTTATGAACAATTTCCTGATGGAAACCGTTTGTATGTTATGGCTCAATTTTTCCCAAGAATGGCGGTCTATAATGATGTAGAAGGATGGCAAAATATGCAATTCTGGGGTAGAGGTGAGTTTGCTTTGGTTTTTGGAGATTACGAAGTAAATATTACAGTTCCAGCAGACCACGTTATGGAAGGAACTGGAGTATTACAAAACAGAAGCGAAGTTTTTACGGCAGAACAAGTAAAAAGATGGGAATTAGCAGAAAAGACATTTGACAAACCTGTTGTAATTGTAACTCAAGAAGAAGCGGTTGCTGCAGAAAAAAGTTTCTCTGACAAAAAGAAAACATGGAAATTTAAAGCTCAAAATGTGCGTGACTTTGGTTTTTCAACATCAAGAAAATTCATAATCGATGCTATGGCAGTTGATTTACCAACAAACAAACCATTAGCTATTTCTATTTATCCAAAAGAAGCAAATCCACTTTGGGGAGATTTATCTACAAAAGCGGTGGCGCATACTTTAAAAACGTATTCTCATTTTACATTTGATTACCCTTACCCAAAGGCAGTATCTGTTTCTGCAGAAGATCAAGGAATGGAGTATCCAATGATTTGTTGGAACTACGGGCGTCCAGATGAAAAAGGATTCGTAAGCGATAGAATCAAATACGGAATGTTAGGCGTAATTATTCACGAAGTAGGACACAATTTCTTTCCAATGATTGTCAATTCAGATGAAAGACAATGGTCTTGGATGGATGAAGGTTTAAATACTTTTTTAGAGTTTCTTGCTGAATCTACTTTTGATCCAAACTTTCCTTCAACCCGCGGACCAGCTAAAAACATTGTGCCTTACATGAAAGGAAACCAAAAATATTTAGAGCCAATTATGTCAAACTCTGAGAATATTTACAACTTTGGTGCTAACGCTTACGGAAAACCAGCTACAGGTTTAAATATTTTGAGAGAAACTATTATGGGTAGAGAATTGTTTGATCATGCTTTCAAAACATATGCTAACCGTTGGAAATTTAAACACCCAACTCCAGAAGATTTCTTTAGAACTA
>JBILST010000035.1:0-13860 GCA_044371865.1 Flavobacterium sp. | reverse complement strand
AAATTTACAGAAATTATTTGTTTCAAAACTTATTGAAACCATGTCTAGTGATAAAACCAACGTTACTTTTTTTAGTGGCAGACGAATTGTTTTAGCAGATACTGATATTCCATCGATTGCTAGAGGTCAATTAAATGAACTAAAAAGTCAATTAAAAGTTGCTGCTTCAACTTCACCTGATCGATTAACTAAATTTCACCTTAATGATTTAGTGGCTCGAATTGAAAATGCAATGAAACCAAAATAATCAACAAATTATAACAAAAAGGGGATAACTTAAATGCTATCCCCTTTTTTTATAACTTGAAAATTAATTTACTTTTTCTTTTTGGTTCCCGAAGTTTTTGGACTTCCTTTCATTTCGTATTTACTTGAAGCAGAGTTGTAAACATAAGTGCTGTTTTGCGTTTTAGTTTTTAAACTAAAACTTCCATCGGCATTCAATGTAAACTCAAATCCTTCATTTCTATTCTTTTCAACATCATGCGAAGCGGTTTTATTAGCATCTAAAAAAACTGTTTCTTTAATATGAGATGACTTGTGTATATTACCTAATAAAAGCGTTTTAGATTGTGTGTCCCAAAGCTGATCTTCTGTTTGCACTCCGTTTTCTTTTTTTAATTTAGTATCTACTTTAATTACTTCTTTCCAATTTACATGATAGATTTTTTTACCTTGGGTAGTGAAACTTTTTATGGTAAAACTAGTTGGTTTAAATTCTGCCTTATCGAGTTTTTTCACTTCGAGTGTGTCAACTACACCTTCATTTTTAACAAATAGTACTACTCTTTTTCCCGCTTTTTCTGAAATTATTTCGGCTGAAATATTATCAACAGTTGCTAAAACAACATTTTTAGGAGAAGCTTTAGATTTTCCTTTTTGAGCAAAACCAATAGCAGTAACAGATAACAAAAGAAGTAAAAATAGTTTTTTCATAGATGTAGTTTGTTAAATTAAGTTCCTAATATACAAAAAAATAGAACCAAATTACTTCTAAACAAAAAAACCGAATCATTTCTGACTCGGTTTATCTTAATACTAAAATCTTAGTACTATTTCACTTCTTCAAAATCTACATCTTGCGTTTGGTCTCCTGAAGCGCTTGCTTGTGGCTCAGCTTGAGAAGCTCCTCCTTGCTCTTGTGATTTGTACATTTCTTCTGTAGCTGTTTTCCAAGCTGCATTTACGTTGTCTAAACCTTTTTGAATAGCGTCTAAATCTTGCGTTTCATGACCCATTTTCAATTCAGTTAAAGCGTACTCAATCGCAGTTTTGTGTTCAGCAGTTAATTTATCACCAATTTCTTTTAATTGACTTTCTGTTTGGAAAATCATCGAATCAGCTTCGTTTAACTTATCTGCTCTATCTTTAGCTAATCTGTCTGCTTCTGCATTCATTTCAGCATCTTTTTTCATTTTTTCGATTTCTTCTGCAGTTAATCCTGAAGAAGCTTCGATACGAATATCATGCGATTTTCCTGTTCCTTTATCGGTAGCTGATACTTTAATGATACCATTTGCATCAATATCAAACGTTACTTCAATTTGAGGAACGCCTCTTGGTGCTGGTGGAATACCATCTAAGTTAAAACGTCCAATTGTTTTATTGTCAGCAGCCATTGGTCTAGCACCTTGTAAAACATGTAGTTCAACTGTTGGTTGATTATCTGCAGCCGTAGAGAAAATCTGAGATTTTTTTGTTGGAATAGTTGTATTCGACTCAATAAGAGTTGTCATAACACCACCCATAGTTTCAATTCCTAAAGATAAAGGAGTAACGTCTAATAACAATACATCTTTTACTTCACCAGTTAAAACTCCACCTTGAATAGCAGCTCCAATTGCAACTACTTCATCAGGATTAACTCCTTTTGATGGTTTTTTACCGAAGAATTTTTCAACTTGTTCTTGGATAACAGGAATACGAGTTGAACCTCCTACTAAGATAACTTCGTCGATATCAGAAACTGATAAACCAGCGTCTTTTAAAGCTTTAGCAACTGGCTCCATAGAACGTTTTACTAAAGTTTCAGCTAATTGCTCGAATTTTGCTCTTGTTAACGTTTGAACTAAGTGTTTTGGTCCTGAAGCCGTAGCGGTTACGTATGGTAAGTTGATTTCTGTTTGAGCAGAAGCTGATAACTCAATTTTAGCTTTCTCAGCTGCTTCTTTTAAACGTTGTAATGCCATTGGGTCTTTACGTAAATCAACACCTTCATTAGCATTGAATTCGTTAGCTAACCAATCGATAATTACTTGGTCAAAATCATCTCCACCTAAGTGTGTATCTCCGTTTGTAGATAATACTTCGAAAACTCCGTCTCCTAATTCTAAAACAGAAATATCAAATGTACCTCCACCTAAATCGTAAACTGCAATTTTTTGGTCTTTACCTTGTTTGTCTAATCCATAAGCTAAAGCTGCTGCTGTAGGCTCATTGATGATACGCATTACTTTTAAACCTGCAATTTCACCTGCTTCTTTCGTAGCCTGACGTTGCGCATCGTTAAAGTAAGCTGGAACAGTAATAACTGCTTCAGAAACTGAATGACCTAAATAATCTTCAGCTGTTTTTTTCATTTTTTGAAGTGTCATTGCAGACAATTCTTGTGGTGTGTATAAACGACCATCGATATCAACACGTGGTGTATCGTTGTCCCCTTTTACTACCTTGTAAGCTACTGTTGAAGCTTCTTTTGCACTTTCAGTGTACTTGTTACCCATAAAACGTTTGATAGATGCAATCGTTTTTGTTGGGTTAGTTACTGCTTGTCTTTTTGCCGGATCTCCAACTTTAATTTCGCCACCTTCTACAAAAGCAATTACAGATGGTGTAGTTCTTTTTCCTTCTGCGTTTGCAATTACAACAGGTTCTCCACCTTCCATTACAGCCACACATGAGTTGGTTGTTCCTAAGTCGATTCCAATAATTTTGCTCATTTTTATACTTGTTAGATTTTAAATTTCAATTTTAAACTCGATGTCTTTATTTCAAGGATTGTGCCATTACGAAAAATTAAGAAAATTGACAGAAAATAGCTTTTGTCAGGTTTTTTAAACTGACAAAATGTCGTTTTATCATGACTTTTTCAAACGATTCTGACTTAGATTTTTAAAATTAGCGACATTAAAAACCAATATAGAAATCAAAATCAAGGAATAAGAAATAATTTGTGCCACAGCAACTGATTCTTTAAAATAGAAAATCGCTAAAAAGAAATGAATCAATGGATTAGTATACATTAATATTCCAACTGTAGACGAATTCAATCCTTTTAAAGCATATAAATTCAGGAACAATGGAACAATAGTAAAAACAATTACGATAATAAAAAGTAAGAAATAAAATAAAAATTCTGTTGGAATAGCGCCACCATAACTCGGATAAAATGGCAATAATATAATTGAAGAAATCACCATTTGAATGGTTAATATCAAGAATTTATCAAAATCACTATTTTTTCGTTGGGAAACCAAATAAAATCCAAAACTTAAAGCGATTATCACGCTGTAAATCAAATCTTTGAAATTCCCATAAGATAATATCACACAACTAATTACACACAATCCAACAGCAATCCATTGCCATAAATCAATTCTTTCCTTTAATAATACAAAAGCCAAAACAGTGGTTAATATCGGACAAATAATATATGCAAACGAAGCTGATTGCAAACTCACATGATTTACCGCGTAAATGAATAAAAACCAATTCAATACTAATAAAAGCCCACCAACAACCGTCATGATTACTGCTGATTTTTGTTTTTTCTTTGAAAGTTCTTTAAAGGTTTTCGCAGCTTCTAAAACAACTGATTTTCTAAAAAATAAATTGATAACCAATAAAAAGGCAGTAGCAATAAAAACTCGGAAAAATAAAATATCTAATGAAGCATAATTAGAAAGTGGTTTTAAAGCCAAACTAAAAAATCCCCAAATAATAAAGGCTGATAAAGCGGACAAAAAATATTTATTTATGGGCATTATTTTTTTTTGCAAATGAACTAAAAATTTCACGATTCGAATCCTAATTTTATGTTATTAATTCAATTTTTTTTAACTTTTGAACTGTAATCGGAGTTGTATAAATTCAATTTTAAAGACTATATTTGCTGTAGTAAAGAAATAAAATTATGGAATGTATATCCGTTTTTGATATGTTAAAGATTGGTGTTGGACCTTCAAGTTCTCACACCCTTGGACCATGGCGTGCTGCCGAACAATTTTTAAAGGAATTGCGCGAACGTGATCTAATTGATACTGTAATTGGCGTTAAAGTTGATTTATATGGTTCCTTATCATTAACAGGTAAAGGGCATGCAACCGATTTAGCAGTAATGCTTGGTTTGAGTGGCGCTGACCCAGAATATATTCCAGTGGAAAGTATTGATGTGATAATTTCGGCTATTAAAAACAAGAAAGAAATTTTCTTAGGGAATGAAATTTTAATTCCGTTTTGTTTTGAAACGGATATTGTGTTCAATAGAAATTTTTTACCTTTTCATGCAAACGGATTAACTTTTACAGCCAAAACTGATACCGAAACTTATTCGGAAACCTATTATTCGATTGGTGGCGGATTTGTTGTAAAGGAAAAAGAAGACCATCACAAAGAAGAAATTTTACATACTTTTCCTTTCCCTATTGAAAAAGCAGATGAATTATTGGCTTTCTGTTTAGCAGAAAATAAAAAAATATCTGAAATCGTTTATGAAAACGAAAAAACCATGCGAAGCGAAGAAGAAATTCACAACGAATTACTTCGCATTTGGGATACAATGTTAGAATGCATGTACATTGGTTGTCACTCAGAAGGAATTCTTCCAGGCGGCTTAAATGTGAGACGAAGAGCGTATGACATGCACAAAAACTTAATTGGCGTTTTACCGTATGAAGATCCGTATTCTTGGTTACAAATCATCAGACAAACCGAAGTTAAATTCCGTCAGATTTTAAAGTGGGTAAGTTGTTTTGCTTTGGCTGTAAACGAAGTAAATGCTTCGTTAGGCCGTGTAGTTACTGCGCCTACTAACGGAAGTGCGGGAGTTATTCCTGCGGTTTTAATGTATTATTTAGTAATCGAAAATCACGAAGCGGGCGAAAAAGAAATCAAACAATTTTTAATGGTGGCGGGCGAAATTGGTTCTATCTTCAAAAAAGGAGCCACAATTTCTGCCGCTATGGGTGGTTGTCAGGCAGAAATTGGAGTTTCGAGTGCTATGGCAGCAGCAGCTTTGTGTGAATTGATGGGTGGCACTCCAGCTCAAGTTACGATGGCAGCCGAAATTGCAATGGAACATCATTTAGGATTAACTTGCGACCCGATTGGTGGTTTAGTTCAAATTCCATGTATTGAAAGAAATACTATGGGCGCCATTAAAGCGATTAATGCAGCGGAATTAGCTTTAGAAACCGATGCTTTGAATGCAAAAGTACCACTTGATAAAGTAATTAACACCATGTGGCAAACCGCAAAAGATATGAATTCGAAATACAAAGAAACATCTGAAGGTGGATTAGCCGTTGCTGTAAATATGGCGGATTGTTAATGAAATACAGTCGGTTAATTTATTTTACTCTAATTTTATTGGTTATGATTCTTGGAATTGTTTCAAGAAAAATAACGAATACTCCTTTATTTATAGGAGATATGCTGTATGCTGTTTTGATTTATTTCGGATTTCGATTTTTAATTGTAAAATCGGAAAAATCAACTTCACTCCTATTCTCCCTACTTTTTTGTTTTGGTATCGAAATCTTACAATTGGTTCAAATTGATTGGTTAATTGCCATTCGTAAAACCACTTTAGGACATTATATTTTGGGACAAGGATTTCTTTGGTTGGATTTGTTTTGCTATGTTATCGGAAGTTTAGTTGCTTTTTTAATTGATTGGAAATACTTAAAACTCAAAACTTAAACTCGTTGTAATAAAAAGATTATTCGTTCTATTATCAAAGAAAATAGCTTCTTTTGAATCGAAATATCGCGCTTCGGTTCTTAATTTTACTTTAGAATTGGGCAAATAATCAAAATTTATAGAAGCTCCAGAAGTTCTAAAAGCATCAGTTGTAGCAATCATTACATTATCTTCATCTTGATAATATTCCACTCTAAATGCGGTTTGCAATTTTGAACTTATCGAATATTGTGCAATTAAAACTGGACTCATCCAAAACAAATGTTTGTCATTTAAAGAAGAACTATCTTGAATGCCAAAATCGAATCCTAAAATGGTGCGCCATTTTGGATTCCAAGTATTGTCCCAATACAAATTACTAAAATAACGCATTGCTAATTCGGTTCCATAAAATTCTTTTCCAATAAAAGTGCTCCAGTTTAAAGTTGCTTTTTCAGAAGGTTTGTAGATAATTTGTGTTCCAAAAGCTGGAGCAACGTCTTTTTGCGGCTTATTAATGCGTTGCCACCCATTGGTTACCAATCCCGAAAAGCTCCATTTATCTGAAGGTTTGTAATTATACTTTACTCCCGTCATAAAATAGGGCGAATTTTCAGCCAAAATAGAACGTGTTAAAGTCAAATTGGTAGCCGTTGTTGCCGATTCAAAACCAATGTAACTTGGCAAAATCCCAACTTCAATGGATGTTTTTTTGTTATCATTCAAAAAAAGTCCTACATAAGCTTCGCTCAATAATTTGATGTCTTCTGAAACATAATTATCATCCACATAAGTTCCAGCATGAACCGCAATTGACGCGTAAGCATTTCCGTATTGTAATTGAGCTCGAATTAATCCATTATTCACATTAAACTCATTATGACGGTTGTAATTGTACATAAATGGAAGTTTAACATCGTTTGTTGGATTACTAAAATCATACGCATAATACGTTTCCAAAAAACCTGAAACTTTAATTGTTAACGAATCTTTTTCTTGGGAAAATAAAAAAATTGGGAATAATAGTAGAACTACAAAAAACTTCATTTTTAAAAAATTATTTCTTCCTTCTAGTATCAATCAAATGAATAATTTGCCATTTTCCATTATCGTTATATAACGTAAAAGCATTAGCACCAATATGACTAAGTTTATCGTTTACATAAAACTCATAAGGTGTCCAAACATGTGCTAAGTTACCGTCGATTTCTACTTTGTAATCGATTATTTTTTCAACAACTTTTAGATTTGAAGGAATGGTAGCAATTGCTTTTAAAAAATCATCAAAGCTTTCAAGTTCTAATTTATTTCCTTCTTTAGTATTAGCAATAGTTCTTAAAACAATATCTGAATGACAGATTTGTTTTAAAGCTAAAGTATCTTTTGCATGAAAAGCAGTAAAAAAATCATCAATTATTTGTTTTGGCGAACTATTTTGTGCAGAAGCAGCATTAAAAGAAAAAACTAAAATAAAAATTATTTTTTTCATTATTTAATGAGTTAATAAGTATTGTAATTCATAAACAATTATACCCGCAATATAACCTGCTACAGCTAAAGGAGTTATCTTTTTTAAATACCACATAAAAGTGATTTTTTCTTTTTCCATCACTGCAATCCCAGCAGCAGAACCAATAACCATCATACTTCCACCTGTTCCTGCACACAAAGCAATAAATTCCCACAATGTATGATCCATTGGATATTCAGATAGAGAGAACATTCCTTGTGTTGCGGCAACTAAACTTCCATTATCTACAATTGATGATAAAACACCAATTGCAATTATCATTGCGTCAGTATTTGGTAAATTTGTAACTAAAAAGGTAGCCATTTCTCTCAAAACACCTACTTCTTGCAATGCAAAAACCATCAATAAAATCCCCATGAAATATAAAATAGAACTAATATCTACTTTAGTTAAAGCATAAGCTACTGAGAATTTATCTTTTTCTTCTTGTGTTTTCTTTCTATGATACATAATCGAAACCAAAGAAACCATTGAAAGCGAAATTAAAACCCCTATAAAAGGTGGTAAACCGGTTAATGTTTTGATAACAGGTACCATGACTAAACCTACTACTCCCGCAATAAATACACTCATACTTCCTCTCATTTTTTCTTCCTGACGCACTTGAGCCATCGAAACTTGAGCACGAAGAACAGCAAAACCTTTCATTCTGAAACTTGCTATAATAACAGGTACAAGTAAAACAGCAACTGATGGTAGAAATAATATTTTAACAATTCCACCTGCACTTACTTGACCACCAATCCATAATAATGTTGTTGTAACGTCTCCAATAGGACTAAATGCACCTCCTGCATTGGCTGCAATTACAACAATTCCGGTTAATATCATTCTAATTTCACCTCTTGGCATTAACTTTCTTAACAGGGTTACCATAATGATAGCAGTAGCTAAATTATCTAATAATGCTGATAGAAAAAATGTGATAAATGCAACTATCCAAAGTAATTTTAATACCGATGTGGTTCTAATTCTACTTGTAATAACTGTAAAACCTTTGTGAATGTCAATTAATTCAACAATTGTCATGGCACCCATCAAAAATATTAGTAAGCCTGAAATTTCACCAAAATATTCCATCAACCTCTCAGTAACCAAATGTTGATCATCGTGACTAAATAAGGCAATAACCACCCAACATATTGTTCCAGTAAGTAAAGCAGTAATCGTTTTATTTATTTTTATAGGAGATTCAAGAATAACAGACAAATAGCCTAAAATTGCTACTAAAAGTAAAATAGATATCATTTTTTTTGTTTTAAAAGAACAAAAATAAAACATTAATTTAACTTTAATTTAATATTTGATAATTATTTTTTTTGAAACTAAAAAGCAAATAACATTTAGTACCTTTGTTTTTTTAAAATTAAAAAAACATGTCAGTAGCGAAGAAAGATTACAAAAGAATTACGACAAAAACATTAATTGAAATGAAAGAAAATGGAGAAAAAATCTCCATGCTTACAGCGTATGACTACACAATGGCTAAAATTGTAGATAGTTCAGGCGTTGATGTTATTTTAGTTGGTGATTCTGCAAGTAATGTAATGGCTGGACATGAAACTACGCTACCTATTACACTCGATCAAATGATATATCACGCATCAAGTGTGGTAAGAGCTTGTGAGAGAGCTTTGGTTGTGGTTGATTTACCTTTTGGTAGTTACCAATCGGATTCTAAAGAAGCTTTACGTTCTGCTATCCGAATTATGAAAGAAAGTGGTGGACATGCTGTTAAATTAGAAGGTGGAAGTGAAATCAAAGATTCAATTAAAAAAATATTAAATGCTGGAATTCCTGTAATGGGACACTTAGGATTAACGCCACAATCTATATACAAATTTGGCACTTACACTGTTAGAGCCAAAGAAGATGCAGAAGCCGAAAAATTATTAGAAGACGCTAAAATGCTAGAAAAACTAGGTTGTTTTGCTTTAGTGTTAGAAAAAATTCCAGCGGCTTTGGCAACTCAAGTTGCTCAAAGCATTTCTATTCCTGTAATCGGTATTGGTGCAGGCAGCGGTGTTGACGGACAAGTATTAGTTATCCATGACATGCTAGGCATGAACAATGAATTTAGTCCTAGATTTCTACGTAGATATTTAGATTTATATGATCAAATGACAAAAGCAATTGGTCAATATGTAACCGATGTAAAATCAGAAGATTTTCCCAATTCAAACGAACAATATTAATTGTGTCTACGAAAGAAATTTCCACTAAAAACAACCTTCAAATTATTCACGAAGACAACCACATTATTGTTGTCAATAAACGTGTTGGTGATATTGTTCAAGGTGATAAAACGGGTGACAAACCACTTTCAGATGTTGTTAAAGAATACATCAAAGAAAAATACAACAAACCCGGAGATGTTTTTCTAGGTGTTGTACATCGTTTAGACAGACCTACTACTGGAATTGTTGTTTTTGCTAAAACTTCAAAAGCTCTTACACGTTTAAATGAAACTTTTAAAAATAGAGAAACTCAAAAAACATATTGGGCAGTTGTTAAAAAATTGCCCCCTAAAGAAAATGATACCTTAGTACATTTTTTAAAACGCAATACTAAAAACAATACTTCAAAAGCACATTTAAAAGAAGTTCCCGAAAGTAAAAAAGCCAGTTTAAGTTATAAAATTATCAAAAAACTGGATCATTATGTTGTATTAGAAATTGATTTACATACCGGAAGACATCATCAAATCAGAGCGCAATTACAAGCCATAGGTTGCCCAATAAAAGGCGATTTAAAATATGGATTTGATAGAAGTAATCCCGATGGAGGAATTCATCTTCATGCTAAAAAATTAGTTTTAACACATCCAGTTTCAAAAGAAATTATTATATTTAATGCATCAACCCCAAACGACAATATTTGGAACTCACTTTAAATTTACATACCATGAAAAAAATTATTCTATCATTTTCGTTAATTGCTTCAATGTCGGTTTTTTCTCAAGAACATTTTAGCGGGATTTCTACTTCTAAAAGAGGTGGATTATTAAGTGCAGCAAATAACCCTGCGGAATTAGCAAATATGACTACAAAATATGAAGTGAATGTTTTTAACTTCTCTGTAGCAATGGCTAATAATAAGTTATCAGTAAGTGACTTAACTAGTGGTGATAATATTGAAGATAAATTATTTGAAGGTAACGACCCCGTAAATTTACGTCTAGATACACAATTTTTTGGTCCTTCTTTTGCCTTCAAAAAAGGAAAATGGGGATTTGGTTTAAATTCTGCTGCTTATTTAAAAGCAAATGTTGTAAATGTTGATGCTAAATTAGGAGAAGCAATTAGCAATGGTGAACTAAGTAATTTATTTACTCAAACTAGCTTATCTTCGAACGAAAATCAACGTTTAAATGCTACTACTTGGGGTGAGTTAAGTTTTAATGTTGCCAGAAATCTTATGGATTCTCCTAAACATAAAATTAATGTTGGTACTAATATAAGATTATTATTCCCGGGAGCGTATGCCAACTTTTCTGCTTCCAATTTAAACGGAACTTTAGTAAATAATTTTGGAGACATTTCTTTAATTAATGCAAGCGCAAACCTTAACATCTCATATGCCGGGGTTTTAGCAAATGATTTCTCTGATCAAGGTAATTACAATGAATTTTTCTCTCAAGGAATCAATGGATATGCCTTTGACTTAGGATTTAATTATAGATTAAAAGATGAAAGTGATGCTAACAGTTATAAATTAAACACTGGACTTTCTATAAAAAACTTAGGAGCAATGACATTCAAATCTGATAATAATTTAAGTAAAAATTATTCATTAAATATAGATGGAATTGAAAGTTTAGACATAAATCAGTTTGAAAACGTACAAAGTATGGAAGAAATTGAAGCCATATTAAATGATCCTGCTAATGCTGGTATTTTACAAACAACTTCTAGTAGTGCTGATGTAAAAATTAAGTTACCTACCGTAATTAATGCATATGCAGATTTACGTCTTCACAAAAAATGGTTTGTTACAGGTACAATTAATCAAAAGATATCAGATGATACCGAAAGTGATGTAACAACTACTCAAAACTCATATTCATTAATTCCTAGATTTACATCAGGGTGGTTTGAAGCCTACGCTCCTCTTGCTGCTAATGAAATTTCAGGATTTACAAGTGGTATTGGATTTAGATTATCTGGGTTTTTTATTGGATCTAATAGTATATTTTCGGCGCTTGCGAGTGATGGAAAACAAGCCGATTTCTATTTAGGAGTTCGTTTCGGATTTTAATAATTTTTAAAAGTTTATCATTTGAAATGGAAAGGTAGACGTCAAAGTGACAACGTAGAAGACAGAAGAGGAATGTCGGGCAATGGAAAAGTAATTGCTGGTGGTGGAGCTATCGCAATTGTATTTTTTCTTGTAAAAATGTTTTTCCCTGAAGCAGCACCATTTGTTGATACCATTCAACAAAGTCAAGGTGCTCAACAAACAGAACAAGTAGAACAAAGAGAACTTACTCCTGAAGAAAAAGAAATGGGAGAATTTGTTTCAACCGTTTTTGCCGACACAGAAGATATTTGGACCAAAATATTTGAAGAAAATAATTTAGGAACTTACGAGCAACCAAAAATGGTTTTGTTTACAGATTCAGTAGAAACAGCTTGCGGTGGCGCAAGTTCGGCTTCAGGACCATTTTATTGTCCCGGTGACAAAAAAGTGTACATGGATTTAGCTTTTTTTGAAGAACTGCGCACTCGTTTTGGAGCTAAAGGTGGAGATTTTGCAATTGCGTATGTTATAGCACATGAAGTTGGACATCATGTTCAAACTTTACTAGGTACTTCAGGAAAAGTGAGACAATTACAACAATCTAAAAGTGAAGCCGAAGCTAATAAATTATCCGTTTGTTTAGAATTACAAGCCGATTTTTATGGCGGATTATGGGCACATTACAACAAAAAATATTTAGAAGAAGGCGACATTGAAGAAGCGTTAAGTGCAGCACATGCTGTAGGTGATGATGCCATTCAAAGTAAAATGCAAGGTCATGTGGTTCCTGATTCATTTACGCATGGTTCATCTGAGCAACGCATGAAATGGTTTATGAAAGGTTTTAAATCTGGCGATATCCGCTTAGGCGATACTTTTGCTGAAGAACTATAATTATCTTGGAAATTGATGCACCAGAATCTGATTATTTATATATTGAAACTTCTCAAATAACAAATGCTGGAAAAGGTTTATTTACAGCAATTGACATTTATCCTAATGAAATTATTTCTCTTTTTAAAGGAGAAATTTTAACCGATAATGAAGCTCAAAAAAGAGTTTCAGAAGGAAATGATAAATATTTTATGAACATGTTAGATGGCACTATTTTAGACGCCATGAATGTCGATTGTTTCGCTAAATATGCTAATGATGCCGAAGCTTTCTCCAAATTAGAATTCAAAAATAATTCAAAAATTACATTAGACGATAACGATAATGTTTGTATTATAGCTACAAAAAAAATCAAATCAGGACAAGAGATTTTTTGTAGCTATGGTGCAAAATATTGGAAAAAACATAAATAATTCAAATCTATTCCCTTTTAAAATATTTTTTTTTGTAATTTTGTTTAACTTTTTTAATTAAATTTTAAACAAAATGAATGTTTCATCCAATAAAGATTTCACAGAAATTGAAATTGACAGAATAATTGAAATGGCTTGGGAAGACAGAACTCCTTTTGAAGCTATAAAATTTCAATTCAATTTAAATGAAGCTGATGTAAAAATGTTAATGAAAAAAGAACTCAAATTCAGCAGTTATAAGCTATGGAGAGAAAGAGTTGAAAATTGTAAAACAAAACATTTAGCAAAGCGAGTTGAAGGCATTGATAGATTCAAATGCAAACTTCAAAGAGCCATCACTAACAATAAAATTTCTAAAAGATAAAAATGAAAAGCAAAATTCCTGATAATGTAGTTTTTTCTGAAGAAAATGGATATAATGCAAATGTACTCGCTTATCCTACAAGTGTTGGTGCGCCAGCAATAAAATTAGATAACGTTGTAGATTGGAAAAATATTGGTATTAGAAACGTTAATAAAGAATTCGAAAGCAAGTTTAATGAACTCAAAGCTGAGTATGAAAAATTAATGCAAGAGTATGAATGGAATGAAATTTTATACAATGCTAAATATGCATTTGAACCTATAATTGGTGAAGTCTACCATTTGTACTTAGCTAAAGATGGTACTAATTTTCTTTCGTTAATTCATCCAGATTTCTGGAATAAAGAACATATTGGTTCCTTTAAACTAAATAGTAACAAAAAATGGATTCAAATTGATTCCAAACAAGAAATTTTTTAAATTATTGAACTCTTCTAATTACTTCTAGAAGAATTCAACAATTTAAACTTCAAACTAACCTAACCATCCTTCCCTATCTAAACTTCGATACTGAATTGCTTC
>JBILST010000117.1:0-6980 GCA_044371865.1 Flavobacterium sp. | reverse complement strand
AGAATTCTATCATAGGCCCTGGCGGATAAATTCAAACGTTCCATTGCAGTTTTTAGTAATTGAAGTGAAACCTCATCCAAAGCACAAAATTCACGAATTAATTTACTACTCATTTGCGCATTGTAATGAATGTATTCAAAGTTTTCAAATCGGTGTGATTGTATTTCTCTTGCTTTGGTAACTCTTTTTCTAATTTCAGTACTACTTTCTGCTTTTCGAGTTTCGGTTAATTTTTCAAACGGAACGGGCGTTACTTCAATATGGATATCAATTCGATCCAATAAAGGTCCTGAAATTTTACTCAAATACCGTTGCATTTCCATTGGTGAAGAACTCACAGGCGCATTCGGATCATTAAAATAGCCGCCCGGACTTGGATTCATACTAGCCACTAACATAAACGATGATGGATAAGTAATCGTAAATTTAGCTCTTGAAATCGTGACTTCCCTATCTTCTAAGGGCTGACGCATGACTTCTAAAACTTCACGTTTAAATTCAGGTAATTCATCTAAAAATAAAACACCATTGTGTGCTAATGAAATTTCGCCTGGTTGTGGATAACTTCCTCCACCTACTAAAGAAACCGAGCTCGCAGTATGGTGCGGACTTCTAAAAGGGCGTTGCGCCATTAAACCAACATCTTTGGTCTTTCCAGCTACGGAATGAATTTTGGTGGTTTCCAAGGCTTCTCGCATCGTCATTGGTGGTAAAATACTTGGCAAACGTTTGGCTAACATTGTTTTTCCTGAACCTGGAGGACCAATTAAAATGATGTTATGTCCGCCAGCTGCCGCAATTTCCATACAGCGTTTAATTCCTTCTTGTCCTTTGACATCACTAAAATCGTGTTCTGGAAAATCTAATGTTTTATTGAATTCTTCTTTGGTATCAATTGTAGTGGGAATCAAATCTGATTTTCCTTCAAAGAAATTAATAACTTGCAATACATTTTCAACTCCATACACATCGAGTCCGTCAACAATTGCAGCTTCTTTTACATTTTGAAAAGGCAAAATCAATCCTTTAAATCCTTCTTCTTTGGCTTTAATTGCTATTGACAAAGCACCTTTTATAGGTTGTAAACCACCATCGAGCGATAACTCGCCCATAATGACATAGTTGTGAATATCTTCTGATTTAATTTGGGAAGAAGCGGCTAAAATACCAACCGCCAAAGTAAGGTCATAAGCTGAACCTTCTTTACGTAAATCGGCCGGAGCCATGTTGATGGTGATTTTTTTTCCGGGAAGTTGGTACCCGTTGTTTTTTAGTGCAGCAGCTATACGATAACTACTCTCTTTTATGGCGGAATCAGGCAAACCTACTAAGTGATATCCTATTCCTTTATCGATGTTTACTTCTACCGTAATGGTAGTTGCTTCAACGCCAAAAACGGCGCTTCCGAATACTTTTACTAACATGGCTTATACTATTTTAATGGCTTATATAGATGCAAATATAAAAAAGTTTTCGAAATAAAAAAATCCCGATTGCTCGGGATTTAATTTATTTTTTGAATTTTGATATGCCTTCTTTCAACCAAGATTTGTATTCTTCAATATCTGGTGTATAACCAACTGGTTGATTTAAATTAGACTCGTCGTGTGCCATCAAAATATAATAAGGTTGAATATTAGCTTTATATTTTGTAATTGCTAAATCACTCCATTTTTTTCCATAGGTAGTTATCTCTTTCCCTGATTTTGTTGTATAAACTTCATCCTTAGGTAATTCTTTTCTATCGTCCACATACAAAGAAACAAGCACGACATCATTTTTAAGAATACTTAAAATTTCAGGTTTTGCCCATACTAATTCTTCCATACGTCTACAGTTTACACATGTTACACCTGTAAAATCAATTAAAACTGGTTTATTTACTTTTTTTGCATATGCTAAACCTTCATCATAATCATGAAAAGCGACGATTTTATGTGGTCCATATTGAGCATGTTCTGGTAATTTTTCTCCTGAACTACTAGTAGATTCAATACTATTTTTTGCTCCTACTCCATTTGGACTTTCACTATAAGACATTGGCGGTGGAAAACCACTAATTACATTCAATGGAGCGCCCCATAAACCTGGAATCAAATAAATTGCAAAAGTTAATGATGATAATCCTAACAATAATCTTCCAACAGAAATATGTGAAAGAGGACTATCATGAGGTAAAGTAATTTTTCCAAAAAGATATAATGCTAAACCTAAAAATAATGCCACCCAAATAGCAATAAAAGTTTCTCTCTCTAAAATATGCCAATCCATAACTAAATCAGCCATTGAGAAAAATTTGAAAGCTAAAGCCAATTCTATAAAACCAAATACAACTTTAACGGTATTTAACCAACCACCCGATTTTGGCAAATTACCCATCATACTTGGGAATAAAGCAAAAATCATAAATGGAAAAGCTAAACCAACTCCAAATCCTAACATGGCAATGGTTAATAATGTAGCACCACCATCAGTAGATAAAGCACCTCCAATTACTAACCCTAAAGCAGGCCCCGTACATGAAAAAGAAACAATTATTAAAGTTAATGCCATGAAGAAGATTCCTATCAAACCTCCTTTATTTGAGGCATTATCAACTTTATTAGCTAAACTAGATGGAATAGTAATCTCAAATGCACCCAAAAATGATATCGCAAAAATGGTAAAAACTGCAAAAAAGAATAAATTCAAATAGGGATTTGTTGATACTTCATAAAAAACATCCTCGCTAATTCCTTCAAAAATATGAAATGGTAATGAAATCAATACATAAATCAATACAATAAAGAAACCATACATTAACGCATTAAAACGTCCTTTCTTTTTATCTCCATGAGCACTTTGCTTTAAGAAAAAACTCACTGTCATTGGAATCATAGGAAATACACATGGAGTAAAAGTCACTAATATTCCAGCCAATAAAGTGGCTAAAAATAATAACCATCCATTCTTTTTCTCTTCTTTGGGAGCTGAAGCTGGAGCAATTTCTTTTGTATTTTTTTCTGTATCAACACTAACAACCGATGAGGAATCTAAAGCAACTGAAGTAGAATCTGTGACTGCTACATCGTTTGCAGTTTCCATTGCGGCTGTTTTAATTTCTGGCAAAGTAAACGTGAAAGTGTTATCGCCTTGAATACATTGTTCTTTACAAACTTGGTATTCTACATATACTTTAATCGTTTTTAATTTGGGATTAGTAACCTTAATCGTTTGTTTGAAAGTAGCCTTTTTAGCGAAATAATATTCGTCTACTTCAAAAATATCATTGAATACTTTTTTATAAGGGCTTTCCTTGGTTTTTCCAACCAATTGATAATTTCCTTTCGATTCTTTAAACGTAAAAACGGTTGGTTGCGAACCTCCGTCTGGCGTGAATTGCGAATACAAATGCCATTCGTCTTCTATAACCACATCCATTACTAAAACAAACTCATTGTCTGATTTTTGCTCAACTTTAGAGGACCATTTTACTGGATTAAAAATTTGAGAATATCCTAGAAAGGAAAATAATAAGGTGAATACTAAAACTAATTTTTTCATTAGGTTATGTCTATTTTTATAATTTGTTGTGTTCTTTCGGTTGCTATAAATCGTTGATCTGCTCTTTTACCAATTACCCATATAATTTGGTCTTCCGAACACAATAACCATTGATTTTCTTTATCTAAAAGCGAATATTTCTCATCTTTGAAATATTTACTCAATTTCTTTTTTCCGTTCATTCCTGCCGGATAAAAATAATCGCCTTCTTGCCATTTTCTAATTGTAAGCGGAAATTTGATTTTGTCTTCGTCTACAAATATACAATTTGCATTCACATTTTTCCCCCCTGAAAACCTTGAAAAGATAAGTTTTAAGGGAATATTAACTTTACTTTCTATTGATTCAATGATGAAAACTTCCGATTTATTTATTGAATTTCTTTCCGAAAGGATTAATTTCTCTCGATCTTTCAATAAAACATGCGTTTCAGAAAACACTTGTTTTCCAGATTGTGCGTTTACCAAATCATAAATATCATTCCAAGCCGAAAAGCCATAACTTTTAAGCCATTGGAACAAATAGGCTTTGTAATTTTGGAATTCAAGCAATGGTTTTAAATGGATTTCTAATTGATTTCCCTTCTCTTTAACTACTTTTTCAAACACCAATTTAGAAGCATCGTTCACCAAAGATTCCGCTTGTTGCAAATGATGTAAAGTATTTTGAAACGAATCTAAAAATCCTGAATTCAATTCTTTTAATGTAGGAACAATGTTGTGACGTAATTTATTTCGAAAATACTTGTCTGAAGCATTACTCGAATCTTCTCGCCATTGAATTTTATTTTCTTTGGCATAATTCTCAATTTCGTCTCTTGAAAAAGGTAATAATGGTCGAATGATGTTCTCGTTTTGCACTGGAATTCCCGTTAAACCTTCTAAGCCCGTTCCTCTAGTAAAATTGATTAAAAACGTTTCTACGTTGTCATCCAAATGATGTGCCGTCAAAACATAATCAAATCCAAGTGAAATAATTTCTTGAAACCAATCATAGCGTAACTTACGAGCGGCTAATTGAATGGAAAGTTTATTTTCTTTAGCAAATTCGAGTGTGTCAAACGACTCAATAAAATAAGGAATGTATTTATCTTGGCATATTTCTCTAACCAACATTTCATCTGCATCACTCTCTTTTCCACGCAGTTGGAAATTGCAATGTACTACGCAAATATCAAACCTCAACTTATAAAACAAATCCAACAAAACCATACTATCAACGCCTCCACTAACTGCTAAAAGCAATTTCTTGTCTTTTAGTTGGGGAAAATTTTGTTCGATATGATGTTGGAATTTTGTAAGCATTAATAAAGTAGTTAGTAAAAAGGGATTAGGGATTAGTTATCTGCCAATTTATTAATTAGCGAATTTAGCATTTTTTCAATTTCAATAGACAATTCATTAATTTCTTTGCAATCTTCTTTAGAAATAAAATTTAGATTAATCGCAATTTCTATTTGGGTTTGACATTCAAATAAAGAACCTCTGGCTATTTGTAAAAATCTTGAATAATCTTTTTTGTAATTTCTACCATAACCTTCTGCTATATTAGAAGGAATAGAAACTGAACTTCTTTTAATTTGTGAAATCAATCCAAACTTTTCACTTTCAGGAATTTTTGCAGTTAGAGAATAAACCAAGGTAACCCAACTCATCGATTTTTGCCAAACTATTAAATCTCTATAACTTTTCATATTTATTGCTTTTTACTCTTCCCTAATCCCTTGTTACTTTTCCCTAGCTTAAAACCTCAAACATCGCTTTTGCTTTCAACAAACATTCTTCATACTCCATTTCAGGAATAGCTTGAGAAGTTACGGCACTTCCTACGGAAAAAGATAAATACTGATTTTGAGAATTGTACAAAATACTTCGAATCACGACATTAAAATCGAAATCGCCATTTGGAGTGAAATAACCTACTGCTCCACTGTATAAACCACGTTTGGTTTCTTCTAATGCTTCAATGATTTGCATTGCCGAAATCTTTGGCGCTCCTGTCATGCTTCCCATTGGAAAAGTAGTTCTTAGAATTTCAATTGGTGAAGTTGTATTTTCTACTTCGGAAACGATCGTAGAAATCATTTGGTGGACTTGCTTAAACGTATAAATCTGACACAATTCTTCCACTTGAACACTTCCTTTTGTAGCGGTGTGCGATAAATCATTGCGAACTAAATCTACAATCATAATGTTTTCCGAACGTTCTTTTTCGTTTTGAGCTAAATCAGATTTTAATTGTTCGTCTTGTTCTACATCGAAACTTCTTCTTGCGGTTCCTTTTATAGGTTGGGAAATGACTTTTAAACCTTCTTTTCGCAAATAACGCTCAGGTGAAGCCGAAAGTAAATATTGAAAATTATTTTTGAAATACACCGCAAAAGGTGGCTCCGAAATCGCATTCAGTTTTTGATAGATTTCTAAAGGATCAATTTCAGCATTTTCGGCATAAAATTCCATGCAGAAATTGGCTTCGTAAATGTCGCCACGGTGAATGTGTTCGAGCATTTTGGAAACTTTGGAGAGATAATTTTCTTTTGAGATACGTTGTTCAATGGTGATGGAAGTTGGAAGATGGAAGTTGGAAGTCAATGAAATGATTTCTTCAAAATCAGCTTCTATTTCGTCATCGCACATTCGTAAATATTGAATTTCTATCTGATTCCCTTTAATCAAAAACAACTTTTTAGGTTGAAAGAAAAACAAATCGGGAAAATCTAAACCATCGAAATTGTTGGATTGTAAAGCTTCGGTATCGTTTTTTAAATCGTAGGACAAGTAACCAAACAACCAATCTTTCGTTTGACTTTGGTATTGATACAAATCTTGAAACGCATTTTCATAATCGGTTTTAATAGAAGTAAAAGCATCCACCGCCAAAACCGCATCGTAACTCGAATACTTTTGATGATACTGATTCGAATCTAAAAAAACAACTTCTCTGTGTTGGTTGGCCCAATGTAAAAGTTGGTTTTTAAAGTTCGAAAACTGGGAAATATCTTTTGTAATTACTGTTCTCAAATTGGAAAATTTACTTCGTAAAAGTACAACAAAAAAATAGTTGTTGGAAAATGGTTCAAATGTTAAAATTTGGCACGGTTTTTATTCTTGCCTCTACAACTAACCAATTAAAAATTCATTCGTATTGATTCTAAAACTACTCGTATTAAAAACAATTAATCAATAACTTAAAAATGAATTTTTATGAACAAAAACACCAAAATCGTATTGACTTTACTAGCGCTTGGTTTAGTATTCGCATGTAAAGAATCTGCTGCGTCAGAAGAAGCAAATTATGCAGAAGAAGCTGCAACCGATAGCACAAGTGTTGTTTCCTCTTCGGCAGCCGTTGAAAACAAAAACAGTAATCGAAAATTTGTCCGAACAGCCGATGTAAAATTTAAAGTCAAGAATGTCGCCAAATCAACTTATGCGATT
>JBILST010000133.1:0-6323 GCA_044371865.1 Flavobacterium sp. | reverse complement strand
ATTAAAAGGATATGCGATTAAGCAGCCGGTTTTCTCTTTCAGTAAGTTTCCAAATGTAAACAAAGCATTAGGACCAGAAATGAAATCAACCGGAGAAAGCATCTTATTCATAGATGATTTAAAAGACGATCAATTCTACGATTTATACGCTAGAAGAAAAATGTACTTAACGAAGTAATACTAAAAATCTCAATCGAAAGATTGGGATTTTTTTCTTTATACTTTAAAAATGGCGAGTAGCCATAAACAGCTTTTTAGTTTTGATTTTAACGTTCCGGCGCTTGGCGAGGTTGCGAACTTCCGAACCGATTATTTTCTATCAAAGATAAAATTTCTTGCGAGAAATAAACGTGTATTTACTACAAAATTCGCAATCTTGCCAAACGCTTGTTGTGCGTTCGCTTTTTATTTATTTTCGGTTGACGTTAACATTTTCAGTCCAGTTTGTGCTAATCCATTTTCTGGATATTCAGCTAACGTTTTTTTATAATATTCTATTGATTTTTGACCGTTTCCGATTTGACTATAACAAAATGCTATATTACAAAGTGCCATTTCTCTGTAACTCATTTTTGACGAACTCAAAAGTATTATAAATCGATACTTATCAATCCAATTGTTTTCAGTGAAAAATTTATAACTATTTTCGAATTTTGGTATTGCATTTTCAAATTTATGTTCTTTGGTAAGCTTCAATCCTTCACGGTGACTTTTTGGAACTAAATTTCTTAAAGAAATAGATAGCGTCAAATACGTAATTGCTCCATATAATGCTGGTTCTTTTAAGTTTAATTTGTGATAAATAAAAATCAGAATTAGCATAAAAGATATTTGTGGAATAACTGAAATCCAAGAAACTTGTCTAATTGTTGGAATGTTTGATGACATACTAAAATTTATGAAATATAAAACTATCGATTAGAAATGGTAAAACGATTGTTCCTAATGTTATTAATAAAGTGTAAATATAATCTATTTTGTGTTTTGGAAACTTTCCAAACTCAGGTTCTCGTTTAAATATTTTGAAGTATAAATTTCGTGTTACTTTTTGAATAATTAGAAAAAGAAAAAGCATTTGTGAGCCAAAATAACTAATATTTCTCATTTCATTATTAGAATTGTCTTCAATCATAATTCCTGCAAGAATCAAACTAATAGCAATTGAAAGCCAAATAATAAAGACTTTTTTTTGTTTTAGTTTTTCCAATTGAAAGCTAACAATAATTATAGGAATTGTGAAAATTATATAAAGTAAAATGTCAATATTCATGTTTTTTTTTCTTTTTGTTCTCCGTCGCACGAAAGTGACGCACAACTTGTATATAAGCGATACAAAGTAGCGCTTATACACCCAAAATTGGGTAGATTGGAACTACTTTGTTTTTTAATTGACTAAATTATTAACCAACTATATCTTACTCACAGCCGTTTCATATTTAGCATTCACTATGTTCCAATCGATCACGTTGAAAATAGCGGTTAAATATTCGTTACGTTTGTTTTGGTAGTTTAAGTAGTAGGCGTGTTCCCAAACGTCAATGGCTAAAATAGGAGTTCCTCTTACTTCGGCGTTTGGCATTAATGGGTTGTCTTGGTTGGCGGTGCTGGTAACGGCTAATTTTCCTTCACGGGTAACTACTAACCAAGCCCAGCCACTTCCAAATTGTCCTGCAGCGGCATCTGTAAGTTGTTTTTGTAAGTTGTCAAATGAACCTAATTCTGCGGTAATGGCTTCGGCAAGTGCGCCAGTAGGAGTGCCGCCACCTTTAGGATTTAAAATCTCGAAAAATAAATTGTGGTTGTAGTAACCACCTGCGTTATTTCGGATTTCTTTATTGTTTACGTCTAAGTTTTTTAGAATGTCTTCTACGGTTTTTAGCTCTAAATCAGTTCCAATTACGGCTTTGTTTAGTTTGTTAGCGTACCCTAAATGGTGTTTTGAATAATGAATTTCCATCGTACGACCATCAATATGTGGTTGTAGATCGTCGTATGCATATTTTAAACCGCGCATTTGAAAAATACCTCCTTCGGTTGTTTTTACATCGGCAGGATTTCCTAAGGCTGAAATTTTAGTTTCAACTTCAGGATCTGGAATTTTAACTTCTTCTAGTTCGTTTTCCTTTTTGCAGCTCGTCATCATAAATGATATACAAGCCAAAATCAACAGTGACTTTTTCATTTTAATGCAGATTATAAGTTGCGTTCTTTTAGTAATTTATTGATAATGCTAATGTATTCTGCTTTCGCGTCATCTGGCTTTAGATGTTTTACTTGCATCCAAGCATTTAATTTGAATGCATTTCGAATATCTTGTGGATTTTGAAATAATAAAGGGTTGTTAGTTTCTGAGGTAGCTTGTTTATATAAACCATACAATATTAATTGCATGTCCTGTGGCACTGATTCTTGCGGAATCAATTGTGCGTTAGCAAATGCTTCGTCAAATAACGTATTAATATCCTTTTCGTTCATTCTTTATGCTTTTTTACTAATAACGGTTTTATTTCCTATTGCTTTATCACCTAATTTAACATTGATTTCTGTTCCTAAAGGTAAATAGATATCTACTCTTGAACCAAATTTGATGAATCCAGCGTCTTTTCCTTGAACCACTCTCATGCCTTCTTGCGCATAATTAACAATACGTCTTGCTAAAGCACCCGCAATTTGACGGTATAGGATTTCTCCATACACTCTATTGTTGATAACAACAGTAGTTCTTTCGTTTTCTTCACTAGCTTTCGGATGCCAAGCTACTAAGTATTTACCAGGATGATATTTGCTGTATTTTACGATTCCGTTTACACAATAACGCGTCACGTGAACATTTATCGGTGACATAAAAATAGATACCATCAAACGTTTGTCTTTGAAATATTCTGGTTCGTAAACTTCTTCAATAACAACTACTTTTCCATCTACTGGAGCTAAGATATGATTGTCGCTATTGTCGGCAACTCGTGTAGGATTTCTGAAAAATTGCAATACTAGCACTAATATTACTAGAGCAAATAAAAATGCCACAGTTCTTAACCAGCTAATATCTTGTAAAAAATAATCTGCCGAAAAAATAATACCCACAACTAAAAGTAGGGTAATTAAAATAATTTTTGAACCTTCTTTATGAAACATAGTATAAAATTAAATAAAATAAATTAATAAATGGAATGACAAATATAATACTATCTAGTCGATCTAGAATACCTCCGTGACCAGGCATTATATTTCCGGTATCTTTTATTCCGGCAACACGTTTTAGTTTCGATTCGATTAAATCGCCTAAAGTGCTAAAAATACTCACAATGGCAGCGATAACAATCCAAATATATAAATTAGATGCCATGATGTAGTATTGTGCTAGTAGTGCGCCTCCAATAATTGTAAATACTAATCCTCCAGCAAAACCTTCAATTGTTTTCTTAGGAGAAACACTTGGGAAAAGTTTGTTTTTTCCAATGTTTTTTCCAACCAAATAAGCAAAAGTGTCGTTGGTCCAAATTAAAACAATGATAGAGATTAGAATCTTTGGATTGTATCCTTTCACGCCCATGGCAATATAATTCGCTAAAATGAAAGGAAGTATAACGTATCCAAACAATAAAAAATATCTTGTGTAAATATTAAAGGATGTTTTGTTTGCATTGAATAAATACAAGACTAATTTTATGGAAATTAGAATTGATATTGTGGTTAAAACAGTGTTTAAATTTATATCAGCGTTTTTATTCCATAAGAAATAATAAGCTGCTGCAGCAATGGGTATACTGATGTAGAAGTTTAATTTACACATTTTGCAAAACTCATATACACCTATGAGTAGAAAAGCACCAAAAAGAATTGCTAAACCCTCTCTAGAATAAGAAATGCAGCCTAATAATAAAAGTACATAAACGGCTCCAGATAATGCTCTTTTTAGCGTTTCGTTCATTATTATAAATCTTCTAAAAGAAGTAGGTAGAGATTTTTATGACAACTTCCGTAATGAAGAAAATCTTGTTCTTTTACTTCTTCAAAGTATTTTATAGTTGTAATATTTGAAGGGTAATTTTTTTCGTGAGCGTTTTTTATTCGCCTTAATCCATCGCTTTTGCTATGTACAATTTGACTTGTAGTTGCAAAAACAATCATATTCGTAGGTAATTCGTTTGGTTTAAAGTGCTTAAATTGATTTGAAGAAAATAAGATAGAGCCTTCATCTGCAATTAAATTTTCACACGAAGAAAGGATAAAAACAGGATTTGAATCGTTATTGTAGGTAAGCTTGTTTATGTCAAGTAAATAAAGTAATCGATTATCAAAACATTGTGCATTGCATTCAAACCAGTCGTTTTCAGCTAATATGTTTTCAAAATTTTCCGAAATTTCTTCTAGATTTTCACAATAGATGAACTTGCCTCCATTTTCTTTGAAATTGAAAGTAAATTGTTCGTCTATAGCCAACGTAACATCAGGAGAATAAGGACTCTTAACTTCTTGTTTGTTATCATTGTCTTCTTCATTTCCAGAAGTGCCGAAAAATTTTCTAAAAAGACTCATGTACTTTAGTTGCTTTTTATAGTGTGAAAATCAAAGATAAAAAAAAACTTAATTCTTTACATAAAGAATTAAGTTTTTTATTAATATAATTTTGTTGATAACTCTTATTCTGTGGCAGGAATTTCAGCCTCTTTATCAAAAGGTCTTTTTCCAAAAATAGTTTCTAAATCATCTTTAAAAATAACTTCTTTTTCTATTAGAATATCAGCTAATTGAGTTAGTTTTTCTTTATTCGTTTCTAAAAGATGAATAGCTCTTTGGTATTGCTCTTCAATTAATTTAGAAATTTCAAAATCTATCACTTTTGCAGTTTCTTCAGAGTAAGGTTTAGAAAAATTGTAATCAGACTGTCCTGACGAATCATAATAAGTGATATTTCCAAGCTTATCGTTCAATCCATAAATGGTTACCATTGCTCTTGCTTGACGTGTAACTTTTTCTAAATCGCTCAATGCACCTGTTGAAATTTCATTAAAAATTACTTTTTCAGCAGCTCTTCCTCCCATGGTAGCACACATTTCGTCTAACATTTGGTCTGGTCGAACAATTAATCGTTCTTCCGGTAAATACCAAGCTGCTCCTAAACTTTGTCCACGAGGAACAATCGTTACCTTTACAAGTGGTGCGGCGTGTTCTAACATCCAACTAACCGTAGCGTGTCCAGCTTCGTGAATGGCAATTGCGCGTTTTTCAGCCGGTGTAACAATTTTATTTTTCTTTTCTAAACCACCTACAATTCTATCTACTGCATCTAAGAAATCTTGTTTGTCTACCGCTTTTTTGTCGTTACGAGCCGCAATTAAAGCTGCTTCGTTACAAACGTTAGCAATGTCAGCTCCTGAGAATCCTGGAGTTTGTTTTGCTAAAAATTCGGTATCTAATTCTTCAGATTTTTTTAATGGTTTTAAATGTACTTCAAATATTTCTTTACGTTCTCTAATGTCTGGTAAATCAACATAAATTTGTCTGTCAAAACGACCGGCACGTAGTAAGGCTTTGTCTAAAACATCGGCACGGTTTGTCGCAGCTAAAACAATTACGTTTGAATTGGTTCCAAAACCATCCATTTCTGTTAATAACTGATTTAAAGTGTTTTCTCTCTCATCATTTCCACCTGTCATGTTGTTTTTTCCACGAGCTCTTCCTACAGCATCAATCTCGTCAATAAAAATAATTGAGGGTGATTTTTCTTTTGCTTGTTTGAATAAATCTCTAACACGAGATGCTCCAACTCCAACAAACATTTCCACAAAATCTGAACCTGATAATGAGAAGAAAGGTACTTTTGCTTCTCCTGCTACCGCTTTTGCAAGTAAGGTTTTACCTGTTCCTGGAGGTCCTACTAATAAGGCTCCTTTTGGGATTTTACCACCAATAGAGGTATATTTTTCTGGAGTTTTTAAAAATTCTACAATTTCTTGAATTTCTTCTTTTGCTCCTTCTAATCCAGCAACGTTTTCAAAAGTAACGCGTGTATCATTTTTTTCATCAAATAATTTTGCTTTTGATTTTCCAATGCTGAAGATTTGACCACCTCCGCCACCGGAACCACCAGACATTCTTCGCATCATAAAAATCCAAAGACCAATCAATATAACAATTGGCAATAGCATTGATATAACTTCACCCCACATGCTTTCAGGCTCTTTATCGTAATCCGAAAGTTTACCTTCACTTGATGCTTTTTGTAAATTTTCTTGAAAAGTTTTTAAATCACCAATTTCAGTAAAATAGTGAGGTCCTTTTATGTTTAATTTTCCTAAAACATCATTTTTTACTTTGTC
>JBILST010000132.1:0-6333 GCA_044371865.1 Flavobacterium sp. | reverse complement strand
AATTTACACAAAGGTAAACCTTCACACTTGTTTATAAACTGATAATTATCATGTGAATTTATTCTAAAAACTTGGCTTTTAATTCAGATGTTGGTATCATGCAAGCTTCTTTTTTACCATACCAATTATATCTGTTTTTTGCGATATAATCATATATAGTATCTCTAATTCCAGCGGGTAATAGCGTGAAAACTCTTGCCAAAGTAAAAACACCACTTAATGCTTTTGAAATTTGTAAAGCAGCTGTTGATTTATAATAGTACGAAATTCCTGGTTCATACAAAACAATACTATCAGTATGAATGGGATTAATACCGATGTGCTTTAAAATCTTTTGGCCTAAATCTGATTGTAGGGCTACAAATCGAAAAATGTCTTTTTTATCGTGTTTAATAACATATTGAACAGATGAATCGCACAAATTGCAAACACCATCAAACAATATGATTTTTTTATCTTGAGGTAAGTCTTGTATTTCCATATATCAATTTTAATGTCAATTTCAAATTCAAAAATTTAGGAACACCGATTTTTAAAATTTTAGAAATTATTAAAACTATGTTCATGTTATAAAATTAAACATATAAGTCATGTAAGTTTATAAAAATTGAATTAGTTTGTTTTTAGAAGTTCATGAAAGATTATTTCAGTTATTAAAATCGCACTCAAAAGTAAAACGTCTCTGTGTAGCTCTTTTCAACATAAACATAATTTAAATAAACTCCGCGAATCTTTGTGTTAAACTAAGCAGGTTGTACATATTCCAATTGCTCTAAGCTTACTTTTGAAGTAAAAATACCGTAATTAACAGTAGCTTTTGTTTTCTCAATTACATCAATGGTTCCAATGGCTTTTCCGTCGATCATTCGAACTCTGTCGCCCACTTTTAGGGTAATTTTTGGTTTGTTTTCTTCTTCAATTTTGGCTTTTATTTTCTTTTCTTTCTTAACCACACGAATTTCTTCCACAATCACTTTTACTTCTTCCTCTACTTTTTTCTGGATGACTTCTTTCACTTTCTTTTCTTTTACAGAAAGCTTTTTACGTTTCGAATTTTCGATTTCAACCATTTTCAAAAACTCACCAATTAACGTCTTTTTGTCTTTGTTATTGAAGTAGCTTTCCGAAATATCATCTATTTTTTGTCCTATAAAAATCAAACGCTGGTTCGCATCATACAATTCCTGATAACGTTCTAATTTATCTTGAATTTTTGCATTGATGGTTTCCATTTTCTTGCTTTCCTCACGAGCTTTGGTTTCTTCTTCTTTTAAATTTAAAGAGGTTTTTTCCAATTTAGAGCGTTCTTTTTGAAGGGTAGCAATCGTTTTATCAAAGCGAACTTTTCCACCTTCAATTTTCTTCTTGGCACGATTAATTAATCCAAACGGAATACCATTTTTCTGTGCTACTTCAAACGTAAATGAACTTCCGGCTTGACCTAAAATCAATTTATACATGGGTTCTAATGATTTCTCATCAAATAGCATGTTGGCATTGGAAGCGAAAGGTAATTCGTTGGCTAATATTTTTAAATTACTATAATGTGTTGTGATGATTCCGAATGCTTCACGAGCATAAAATTCTTCCAAAAAAGTTTCAGCCAAAGCACCTCCTAATTCAGGATCAGAACCGGTTCCAAATTCATCAATTAAGAACAACGTTTTATCGTTACATTTCTTTAAGAAGTAATTCATGTTCTTTAATCGGTAACTGTATGTACTTAAATGATTTTCAATGGATTGATTATCTCCAATATCGGTTAAAATACGATCAAATAAAAAGGTTTCACTGCGTTCATGAACCGGAATTAACATACCACTTTGCAACATCAATTGCAATAATCCAACGGTTTTTAACGAGATTGTTTTTCCACCAGCATTCGGTCCCGAAATCACAATAATGCGACTTTCGTTATGTAATTCAATGGTTTGTGGATAGGTAATTGCTTTTTTTTCTTTATTGTTTAAATACAAAATAGGATGGAAGGCTTCTCTAAAAAATAATCGCTTTTCTTCAATAATATTTGGAAGAATTCCATTGATTTTATAAGCATATTTTGCTTTTGCTGCAATCACATCAACATCACTTAAAAAGTCTTGATAAGCTGCAATCGTTTTGGTAAATGGACGAATTTCATTAGTTAAACGCTTTAAAATACGCATAATTTCTTCGCGTTCTTCAAACTCCAAATTATTCAATTCTCTTGAATAACGTTGAGCCGCTTCGGGTTCGATATAAGCAATACTTCCAGTTTTTGAATTTCCTAAAATAGAACCTTTTACTTTTCTGCGATACATGGCTAAAACGGCTAAAACTCTACGGTTTTCAACTACTGTTTCTTTAATATCATCTAAATAGCCAAGCGAGTTGTATTGACTCAAAGCCATCCCAAAACTCTGGTTTATTTTACCTCGAACCATGTTTATATTTCTACGAATATCAATTAAATCAGGCGAGGCATTGTCTTTAATGATCCCAAATTTATCAACCACTTCATCAATACGTTGCAAAATCAATTTTACAATGTCAATTTGCGCTGCTTTTTGATATAAATTTGGATAATAATCTTCAAATTTCTTTAAAAACTGAATGAGTGTAATAGCAGTTTCTGAAAGGTTTCCAATTTTTTTAAAACTTCCCACTTCTAAAAAACTATCTTCAATAGCTAAGAATTTTAGTTCAAAATTGATATTTTCAAATCCGTGATTTGGAATGGCGTTATTGTTGGAAAACGAAGACAAATATTCTGAAGTTTGCTTCAAATTAGTCAGCAATTCTTCTTTATTTTTAAAAGGCGTTATCTCCATAGCTTTTGCTTCACCAATATCAGTGTTACAGCGACTAGCAATCGTTTCTAAAACGGTATTAAATTCTAAATCTTGAAGTGTTTTTTGGGTAATCGAAATCATTTTTCTTTTTCTGTTAGGTCAAAGTTACAAAGTAATCAATCCATATTGCAATAGAAATTTATATTTTTGGTAAAAATTATAAAATGTTTATCAAAAATCAGACTTGGCAAGCTTTATTAATGAATGAATTTCAGAAGCCATATTTTGTAGAATTGATGCAACAAGTGGAACAGGAATATGCCACTACTACTTGTTTTCCGCCTAAAGAACTCATTTTTTCTGCTTTTGAACAATTTGATTTTCAAGATACCAAAGTGGTAATTATTGGACAAGATCCGTATCATGGAACGGGTGAGGCGAATGGTTTGTGTTTTTCTGTGAATGATGGAGTTGCGATACCGCCATCGTTAAAAAATGTTTATACGGAAATTAATAACGAATACGATAGAATTCTTTTTCCAACTTCAGGTAATTTGGAACATTGGGCAAAACAAGGCATTTTATTATTGAACGCTGGATTAACAGTTCGAAAAGACGAGGCTAACAGTCATAAACACTTGCAATGGAAAGTTTTTACCGATGCTGTTATAAACTTGATAAATGAACAATCTGAAAATATAGTTTTTTTACTTTGGGGCAGTTTCGCTCAAAAGAAAGGTAAATTAATTGACCGAAATAAACATTTGGTTTTAGAAAGCGGACATCCTTCATTTGCACATTCGCACAAAAAATGGTTTGGTCACAATCATTTTAAATTGACTAATGTTTATTTAAGAGAACAGGAGAAAATTGAAATAATTTGGTAGAAAGTTATGTTTTAGCATTGCTTTGTACTTCTATAAAATGTAATTGATATCAATTGGAATTTCTAGAATAAATAATATAAAAATTGTATCTTTAAAATAAAAAAATCAACATGCGATTTCATACTAGAAAATGGGTAAAACCCGAAGATTTAAATGCAAATGGAACTTTATTTGGCGGCAAATTATTAGCTTGGATAGATGAAGAAGCTGCTTTATATTCAATTGTACAATTGGAAAATTCTAAAGTGGTGACGAAGTTTATGAGTGAAATAAATTTCATGAGCGCTGCTAAACAAGGAGATATTGTTGAAATTGGTTTAGATGTGGTACATTTTGGAAATTCGTCGTTAGTGTTAAAATGTGAAGTTCGTAATATGATGACACGTGAAAAAATCATCACCATTGACAATATTACTATGGTGAATTTAGGTGAAGATGGAAAACCAAATCCTCATGGTAAAACCCAAATTGAATATATTGAAGATCGACTAAAAAAATAATATCATTTCGCCACAGATTAAAGGATTAAAAGGGTTTTTTAAAAGTATGAAATCTGTGATAATCAGTGAAATCCGTGGCTAAATAAATAAAAAAAATATGCTACAAAAATCAACATTAGAATTCTTAACTCAACTCAAAGAAAACAACGACCGTGATTGGTTTGCTGCGAATAAAAAAGTCTTTGAAACAGAACAAAAGTTAGCCAAAACATTTTTTACATCAGTAGGTGAGCAGTTAGGAAAAATAGATAGTATTGAACGTGTTCAGATTTTTAGAATTTATCGCGATGTGCGTTTTTCAAAAGATAAAGCGCCGTATAAAAATCATTTTAGTGTTGGGTTTACTAGAACAAAACCTTTGCTTCGTGGTGGATATTATTTACATATTGAACCAGGAAGAAGTTTTGTAGGTGGTGGTTTTTGGGAACCAAATGCTGCAGATTTGAATCGTATTCGTAAAGAATTTGAAATGGATGATGCCGAAATTAGAACTATTGTTGCTGATGATACTTTCAAGGAATTCTTTGGCGAATTAGAAGGAGAGGAGTTAAAAACAGCTCCCAAAGGTTTTGATAAAACACATTCAGCGATTGATTTGATTCGTAAAAAACAATTTTTACTTACCAGAAGTTTTTCTGATAAAGAAATATTGTCTCCTAATTTTCAAGAAGAAGTTTTAGCGACTTTTCAAGCAATGCGTCCTTTCTTTGATTATATGAGCGATGTATTGAGTACCGATTTAAATGGGGAATCTTTGTATAATTAGCCAATTTTCAATTATAATATTTCTATTTAGACATTGCTTTATTGAAACTTTAGATAATCTGAATTTGACTTTTCAAACGTTCAATTAATAAATTCATCATACGTTTGTTAATATTCGACGAATTTTGAATGTATTCTTTATATTCAGAAATAGTAAACATCCCAATAATTATACCTTTGAGCGAATTTCTAAATTTAATATCACGTTGAATCGCATTTTCAATGTAAATCATTTTCTTTTCTGGGGTCAACGAAAAAAATGCGTTTTTCTGCTTGATGGCATAATTTCTAAAAACTTCAATAAACAAATCATTTTGAAACTTTAAAATAGGGCGTAGGGTTTGATTTTGAAACTTTTCTTCTGAACTAGATTGTTCTGTAATAACACCAATACTTGCACCTCTTATTTCTAAAAGCAATTCGTCTTTCGTTTTCATGATAAAGTGAATTAATTTTATTTAAAGTTAAAAAAAAATAACCTTCAATATATTGAAGGCTATTTTAAGTTATTAAGATTAAGGTGTTAATTACTTTTCGTTAGATTTATTTGTTGGTGTAGAAATAGATTCAAATATTTCTAAATCAAAATGAATTACTGAAGCCATAATATGATCAAATAAATCAGCCATAATATGCTCGTAATTTAACCATGTTTTATCTTTGGAAAAGCAATATATTTCTAACGGGATTCCTTTTTCAGTAGGTTGTAAATACCTTACCATCAAAAGCATATCTTTATTAATTCCTGGATGTGAAAGAATATACTGATTTATATATTTTCTAAACAATCCTAAATTAGTAAGGTTTCTACCATTAACAATGACCGTTTTATCGATATTATTTAGGTTATTATATTTATCAATATCAGCCTGACGATGATCAATGTAGGAAGTTAAGTGCTGAATTTTTTTATATTTTTCAACATCTAAAGCTTCTATAAATTTAACAGAATTAGCTTTGATTAATAAATGTCTTTTTATGCGTCTTCCATCTGAATCTAACATACCACGCCAGTTTTTAAAACTATCCGATATTAAGCTGTAAGTTGGAATAGTAGTTGTAGTGTTATCAAAATTTCTAACTTTAACAGTGGCTAAGTTAATTTCAATAACATCGCCATCGGCACCAAATTTCTCCATAGTGATCCAGTCGCCAATTCGAACCATGTCGTTTACAGAAACTTGAATACTAGCCACAAATCCTAGAATTGTATCTTTAAAAATAAGAAAAATTAAGGCCGAAATAGCTCCAAAAGTGGTTAATAATGTTTTCATTGTAGTATCAAACATTATCAATACAAAAGAAGTGATTCCGAAAATCCACAAGACTATCATAATTACTTGAATGTAACTATCAATAGGCTTATCACTGTAGCGAGGTTTATTTTTTAAATAATCTTTTAAAGCATTA